>JAZOSZ010000032.1:0-1736 GCA_045657365.1 Eubacteriales bacterium | reverse complement strand
TAATATACCTTATCTTTGAGGAAAAGTCAAAGAAATTGTTGATTTTTTTGTTTCATTGACTTATAATATCAGCAGTAAATATTTTTTAGGAGGATACTAAAATGCTCGTTTCTGCAAAAGAGATGGTAAGAAAGGCTTATGAAGGCCATTATGCCGTCGGTCAGTTCAACATCAACAACTTGGAGTGGACCAAAGCGATTCTTTTGACCGCCGAGGAAAACAAATCCCCTGTCATCCTGGGTGTGTCCGAGGGTGCAGGCAAATATATGTGTGGCTATAAGACCGTTATGGGCATGGTGAAGGGCATGATCGAGGAGTTGGGAATCACCGTTCCCGTTGCTGTTCATCTGGATCATGGTAGCTATGAAGGCGCTAAGAAAGTTATTGCAGACGGATTTTCTTCCGTTATGTTTGACGGTTCGCACTACCCGATCGAGGAGAACGTTGCAAAGACGACCGAGCTGATTGGCGTATGTAACGAGAAGGGACTTTCTCTCGAGGCAGAGGTTGGTTCGATCGGCGGTGAAGAAGACGGCGTTGTCGGTATGGGCGAATGTGCCGATCCCGACGAGTGTAAGATGATTGCTGACCTGGGCGTTACGATGCTTGCAGCAGGTATCGGTAATATTCACGGAAAGTATCCCGCAAATTGGCAGGGACTCTCCTTCGATACGCTCGATGCAATTCAGCAGAAGACGGGCGAGATGCCTCTCGTTCTTCACGGCGGTACGGGCATTCCCGCAGATATGATCAAGAAGGCAATTTCTCTTGGCGTTGCTAAGATCAACGTCAATACCGAGTGCCAGCTCTCGTTTGCTGCGGCTACCCGTAAGTATATCGAGGAAGGCAAGGACCTTCAGGGCAAGGGCTTTGACCCCAGAAAGATTCTCGCTCCCGGTTTTGAGGCAATCAAGGCAACCGTAAAGGAAAAGATGGAGCTCTTCGGTTCCGTTGGAAAAGCCTAAGCTTTGAATATAGACAAACAGAGGTTGGGCTGGCTCTCAACCTCTGTTTTTATCGTGAATTTATCGAGAGAAGGAAAAATTTATGACAAGAATTGAAATTATCTCCGGATTTTTAGGCGCTGGAAAAACAACGTTGATCAATCGTTTGATTCACGAAGCCTACAAGGGAGAAAAAATCGTTTTGATCGAAAATGAATTTGGTGATATCGGCATTGACAGCGGATTCTTGCAGGATTCTGGTATTCAGATTGCAGAAATGAATTCGGGCTGTATCTGCTGTTCGTTGGTGGGCGATTTCAGTATGGCGCTTTCCGAAGTGATTGCGACTTATCACCCCGACCGCATTTTGATTGAGCCTTCGGGCGTTGGAAAGCTGAGTGACGTGACGAAGGCTGTCCTTTCGGCAGAGCTTGACGGTGCAGTACTGGGAAGTGCTACGGTTGTCGTGGACGTAAACAAGTGCAAAATGTATATGAAAAATTTTGGCGAATTTTTCAACGATCAGATTGCACACGCAGGTTGTATTGTATTCAGCCATACCGATAGAACGACCGAGCAAAAGCTTTCTGAGGCGCTCCAGCTTGTGCGTGGAGTGAATGATCACGCAACGGTAGTAACAACACCTGCGGATCAGCTGAAGATCGGTACCCTCATCGAAGCAATGGAAAACAAAAATTCGATGGAAGATCAGCTCAAAGAAATGGTAGCAGAAGAGGAATGTCCCGTTTGCGGTCACCATCATCACCACCACCACGATCACGACGAGCACTG
>JAZOSZ010000031.1:0-2603 GCA_045657365.1 Eubacteriales bacterium | reverse complement strand
CTTGTCACCTGCGGCAAGCTCTTCTCCACGCTCTTTTTCGGCGGAGATCACTATCAGCTGATGATGATCATCGGTGCACTCTTCGTTCTGCTTTACACGATTCTCGGCGGATTTCTTGCCGAGAGTGCTTCGGACTTTATGCAGGGTATCGTAATGATCGTAGCGCTCGTCGTTATTGTCATCGTCGGTACCGTTTCAGCAGGCGGTCTTGGTGCTGTCATTGAGAACTCACAGAAAATCCCCGGCTTCCTTGATTTCTTCGGACTTGCCTCTCCTGTCGTCAATGAAGCAGGTGAGCAGATCGTTCTCGGCGGCACGCCCCTCTTTGGCGCTCCCGCAGAATATACGATCCTCTCCATTTGTTCCTGTATGGCTTGGGGTCTCGGCTACTTCGGTATGCCTCAGGTTCTTCTCCGCTTTATGGCAATCCGTCAGGAGAAGGAGCTGAAAATGTCCCGCCGCATCGCGATGATCTGGGTTGTGATTTCTCTCGGCGTTGCTGTCTTTATCGGTATTATGGGACGTCAGCTATTCCCCACCGAACATCTGACGAAATCGGCTTCCGAAAATATCTTCATTACCCTTGCGACCAGCTCTTTGCCCGCAATTCTTGCCGGATTCGTTATGGCGGGAATTCTTGCGGCTACCATTTCTTCGTCCGACTCCTATCTCCTCATTGCCGCATCCTCGGTTTCCAAAAACATCTTCCAGGGTGTGATTCATAAGAAAGCAACCGACAAGCAGGTCATGTGGCTGACGAGAATCACCCTGATTGCCATCACTCTGATCGCGATCGTCATTGCTTGGAAGGAAGACAGTGTCATCTTCAATATCGTTTCCTTTGCTTGGTCGGGCTTCGGCGCCACCTTCGGTCCTCTGATGCTCTTCTCGCTCTTCTGGAAGCGTACGACCCGTGCAGGTGCAATTGCCGGTATGGTCAGTGGCGGTGTGATGGTCTTCGTATGGAAGCTTCTCATCAGCAAGCTGGGCGGTATCTTTGCGATTTACGAACTGCTCCCCGCTTTCATCATCTCCTCGATCGTCATCGTCGTTGTTTCTCTCCTGACTCCCGCGCCTTCGCAGGAAATTCAGGATGATTTCGACGCGGTCAAGGCAGCTCCTCAAGAATAATTTTTTCTATCACGGCATCGCAGTTTGCGGTGCCGTGTTTTTTTGCTATTTTTACCAATAAGAATGTTAAAAAAATATCAAAATTGAATAGATTTTGCATAGATTATATCTTGACTTTTCTTCGTAGGTATGTTATAATATTAACAAGCTTTGCGTTTTTTCGTCAAAAAGTTTTTTGACACAAAAAAAGTATGAAAAAAGGAAGAAGAATTATGAGCAAAATCTCTATTATCGGAACCGGAAGCGTTGGTTCCACGATCGCCTACACGTTGACTGTCATGGGAATCGCTTCACAGATCGTCCTGATCGACATCAATCACGAAAAAGCAAGAGGTGAGGCATTGGATATCCGTCAGGGTACTCCCTGCTGTGCCGCATGCTCGGTCTATGCGGGTGACTACTCGGACGCTGTTGGCTCCGACATCGTTATTTTCGCTTGCGGTATTGCGAGAAAGCCCGGTCAGACCCGTTTGGAATTGGCACAGACCAACGTCAATATCACCAAGAAGATCATTCCCGAGATTACAAGACACGCGCCGAACGCAACCTATATTATCGTCAGCAATCCCGTAGATATTCTGACCTATACCTTTGTCAAGCGCTCGGGTCTTCCCGAAAAGCAGATCATCGGCTCGGGTACGATTCTCGATACCGCACGTCTGCGTTCG
This sequence comes from Eubacteriales bacterium, assembly GCA_045657365.1. GTDB lineage: Bacteria > Bacillota > Clostridia > Oscillospirales > CAG-272 > HGM12713. Next base: position 804 of record JAZOSZ010000031.1, on the reverse strand, counting down.
CGTCTTTCGGAATATTTCAATATTAACCAGACCAACGTTCACGCGTACGTCTTTGGTGAACACGGAGATTCTTCCTTTGTTCCGTGGTCGATTGCGAACATCTCGAACGTTCCGATCGAAGAGTGTCAAGCTGCTTTCGCTTCGCACGGCTTTACGAAGGGCTTTGACTATGAAGAAATTGAAAAATACGTTAAAAAGTCGGGCGCCCGCGTCATTGAGCGTAAGGGTGCGACTTTCTACGCCGTATCGGTATCGGTCTGCCATATCTGCAAATGTCTGCTTGGCGGTTTGGATACGACGATGACGGTTTCGACGATGATGCACGGTGAGTACGGCATCAAGGACGTTTGCCTTAGCACTTTGAATCTCGTCGGTCGCGACGGCGTTCGTTCGAAGGTTCACGTGAACCTGACCGAGGAAGAAGAAGCAAAGCTGCTGCGCAGTGCAGACACGCTCAAAGACGTTATCAAAAATTTGAACATTTAAAGACATTTATTATAGTGAAAGGTGGAATTATCACGATGGAATACCGTATTGAACACGACTCGATGGGTGAAGTAAAGGTTCCCGCCGACCGTTTGTGGGCAGCTCAGACGCAAAGAAGCCACGAAAACTTTAAGATTGGCGTAGACATTGAAACGATGCCGCGCGAGATCACGCACGCCTTTGGTATTTTGAAGAAGGCTGCCGCAATGGCAAACGCCGAGCTCAAGTCCGAAAAAATGACGCAGAAAAAGCTGGACGTCATTTCCCGCGCTTGTGACGAGGTCATCTCGGGTTCGCTGAACGATCATTTTCCGCTGG
>JAZOSZ010000030.1:0-3940 GCA_045657365.1 Eubacteriales bacterium | reverse complement strand
ACAGAACGACATGGCTACGATCCGACTTATCCAAACGCCATGTTTTCTTAAATCTATCTAAAACAATTTCTAAAAAAGTTTTAGAAATTGCTTTAGAAACGAATTTTCTTGCACTGCTTGAGGTTTTGGATTTTCGGAAAGACAAAACGCCGAAAGCCCTTGATTTTACTGGAGTTTCAGCGTTTTCTATCGTCGGATAAATTCGTTTATTTTACGATAACGTCGGAAGTTTTCAAAAGGCTTGAAAACCGTTTGGGCTCACGCCCACAAGGGTTCGAATCCCTTTCCCTCCGCCAGCGGCAAGTTGCCGCTCCCAGATATCGGGGGTGTGCAGCGATATGCCGAACCTCATCCGCGAGGGCAGAGTTCAAATTTGTTTCCACTCTCCCCGCAAAAAAGCAGCAGAATTTCTTCTGCTGCTTTTTTGTTTATTTTATGTAATCGTTCTTGATTCCGTTTTCTCTGTTCATCGTCCAGGTATAGAGATTTTCGTCTTCCTTGAAGAGCTTGATTCTCTTTGCGAGGACCTCAGCGCCGACACGGAGTGCTGCCTGACCGATTCTTTCGTTACAATCGAAGGGATCGTCACCTGCGTAAGCTCTCGGATAGTTGAAGCCCCAGCCGCCGCCGCTGACGAAGATTTCGTTCTCCTTAAAATAATCGGCTACGTGGAAGTTCTGTCCGCTTCCGGGAACGATCTTTTCGAGATGTACCGTTTCGGGTGCAAAGCCCATCATATACGCCGTTTCAAAGAAGCAAGCGTGTCCCGTCTTCATATCCATTTCGTAAAGGCGGATCAGAGTTTCCTCGTCCTCCTTGGTCAGTTCGGGATGAACTCCGCTTCCTTGCTCAAGAATCATCTGCGCCAAAAGGTGCGGTGCGGTTTTGGGTGCCTTGGTGTGTGCGAAGACGAAGTTTCTCTTCTTCTGAGGGATGATAGAGCTTGCGAAGACATTGAGCCACATCGTATTTCCGCCGTGGCTATTGACCACAAGGATTTTGCGGAAGCCGTGGCTTGCGATCTCCTCGCAGAGAAGCTCCAGCATTTGCATTTCGAATTCCAGCGGCAGGTGGATCGTTCCCATTGCTCTGTAAGGAGGCTTACTCGGTACGCTACCGAAGGTAAAGTCGGCAAACACGCAGACGGGTTCGATCTGCGAAGCGCGGTAGGTAACCTCGCTACCCTTGAGAATGTCGGTACCAAGGGGCAGGTGCGTGCCGTGCTTTTCGATACATCCCATCGGAATGACGCAGGTGTCGTGCGAGATTTCTTTCATTTGAGTGAGTTCTTCGCCGGATAAATAAAGCCATCTTGTTTCCATATTCTTTCTCCTTATTTTATGTAATCGTTCTTGATTCCGTTTTCTCTGTTCATCGTCCAGGTGTAGAGATTTTCGTCTTCCTTGAAGAGCTTAATTCTCTTTGCAAGGATCTCGGCACCGATACGGAGCGAAGCCTTGCCGATTCTTTCGTTGCAGTCAACGGGGTCATCTCCCGCATACGCATTTGGGTAATTGAAACCCCAACCTGCATCGGGAATAAAAATTTCGTTTTCCTTATAGTAGTCGGCAACGTGATAGTTTTTGCCCGTTTCCTTGCCGAGCTTTTCAAGATGCACGGCTTCGGGTGCGAATCCCATCATATACGAGGTTTCAAAGGAGCAAGCGTGACCCGTTTTCATATCCATTTCGTGCAGACGGAGCAGGGTAGCCTCGTCCTCTGGCGTCAGTTCGGGAATCGAGCCGCTTCCGTTTTCGATCAGCATTTCCGCCATCAGGTGCGGAGCTGTCTTCGGTGCCTTGGTGTGTGCGAAGACGAAGTTTCTCTTCTTCTGTGGAATGATCGTGCTTGCGAAGACGTTGAGCCACATTGTGTTACCTCCGTGGCTGTTGACCACGAGAATCTTGCGGAAGCCGTGGCTTGCGATCTCTTCACAGAGAAGCTCCAGCATTTTCATCTGGAATTCGAGCGGCAGATGAATGGTACCCATTGGACGGTGAGGTGGGGTGCTCGGAATATTGCCGAAGGTAAAGTCGGCAAAGACGCAAACGGGCTCAATCTGCGACGCGCGATAGGTAACTTGACTTCCTTTCAGAATATCGGTACCGAGGGGCAGGTGCAGACCGTGCTTTTCGATACAACCTGCGGGAATGACACAGGTGTCGTGCGAAATTTCTTTTATCTGAGTGAGTTCTTCCCCCGAAAGATACAACCATCTTGTTTCCATTCTTTCTTCTCCTTGTGAATGTTTTAATTACGATTGTAGTATATCAAAGTTCTACTCTTCTGTCAAGCATCAAATAAAATATAGTTGTTATCACTTGACAGTGAAAGCGAAAGGTGGTATACTAAAGCCAATGAGGAAAGGAGCGAAACGAATGGATCTTTTGCAGCTCAAATATTTTTGCGACTCTGCTGAAAATCAGAATTTTTCACAGACGGCAAGAAAATATCAAGTACCGCCTTCGGGCGTTTCTCAATCGGTCAAGCGGCTCGAAAACGAGCTTGGTACCCCGCTGTTTGACCGAAAAAACAACAAAGTCATTCTCAACCGTACGGGCGAGCGTTTTTACGCAAGAGTGAAGCAGGCACTCTCTCTTCTTGATTCCGCCGTTTGTGAAGCGCAGGACGAGATTTTGGCGGGCAGGGAAGAGATCAAGCTTCTTGTCTATACCAACCGTCAGCTTGTGACGCGGGTGATCGGAGAATTCAAGCGTCGCAATCCGAACGTTTCCTTCTTGATTCACCACAAGCCCGACGACGTGAAGGATACCTACGATCTTGTGATTTCAGACGATCTTTCCTTTGCACGGGACTACGATCCCGAGCTCTTTTTGAGTGAGCGGATCGTTCTTGCGACTTCAAAGGAGCACGTGCTGGCAAATCGACAGAGGATTCTTCCCGAGGAGTTGGCGAACGAAGGATTTATTTTTATGGACGAAGGAAGCAGTCTTTCGCGCCACGCGCAAAAAATCTGCCGCGAGTTCGGTTTTGAGCCGCACGTAGTGATCCGTACCGACGATCCGTCGCTGATCCGAAATTACGTATCATTGGGACTCGGCGTGGCGTTCGTTCCCGAATTCAGTTGGAAAAATCTATTTGACGAGACGGTTGCGATTCGTCCGTTGGGAGAATACTGTCGGGACACGTATCTCTTCTGGAAGAAAGATGCCTATCACACGCGTACGGTTCGTTTGTTTGCCGAAGCGTTGCATGCGCGGCTTTGTGAAGAGCAGTCGACAAATCAATAAAACGTCACCGCATATTTTGATATGCGGTGACGTTTTATTTCGGCAATCGGCTCAAGAGTTCCTGCCCGTGATCTTTGAGCCACTTGTGAGCGGCGTCGTACTTGGGAAAGACGCGATAGACCTCGGCATAAAAGCGCGGGGAATGGTTCATTTCCTTGCGGTGGCAAAGCTCGTGAACGACGATACTGTCAAGCACCTCGGGCGGTGCTAACAGAAGAAGACAGTTGAAATTCAGATTTCCCTTTGCCGAACAGCTTCCCCAACGGGTGCTTTGGTGGCGGACGGTGATTCGTCCGTAGGACACACCGACGAGAGGTGCATAGATTGCCACGCGGTCCGAGAAGACGCGGCGCGCTTCTTCGGTCAGGGAACGGAGCTCCTCGGAAGAGAGGGCAGGGAGTGCCGCGGAACGTTGTTTTTCTGCTTTTGCAAGATGCTTTTCGACCCACGGGCGGTGCTCCGAAACAAAGCGCTCGATCGTGGCATAGCTTATGCGCTTCGGCGCACGGACGATGACCTCGCCGTTTTTGATTTGCAGTGCCAGCGTTTTTCGATCGGAATGAATGACGGTGTAGTTCATAAAACAAACCTCGTACGTTTTTTCTAAAAAAGGCTCCCCCTTGGGGGGAGCTGTCGCGAAGCGACTGAGAGGGGATTTCTACAAGGAAACCCTCTCCGTCTTGCTTCGC
>JAZOSZ010000029.1:0-2291 GCA_045657365.1 Eubacteriales bacterium | reverse complement strand
GTATTCAAGGTTGCCGATTACGTAACCCTTCACGTTCCTTCCACCCCTCAAACCAAGGGCATGATCAATGCAGAGAGCTTGGCAGGTATGAAGGACGGTATCAGAATTATCAACCTGGCGCGTGCAGACCTCGTCAATGCGGCTGATATCAAGGCAGCGCTTGCTTCGGGCAAGGTTGCTTCTTACGTAACCGATTTTCCGACCGAAGATGTCGTTGGTGTTCCCGGTATCGTAACGATTCCTCACCTTGGCGCATCGACGGCAGAGTCCGAGGACAACTGTGCAGTGATGGCAGTGATGGAAATCGACGAATTCCTTCGTTACGGTAATATCAAGAATAGTGTCAACTTCCCGAGCGTTTCGATGCCGATGAGCGGTGACAATCGTTTGTGCGTCTTCCACGCCAACGTTCCCAATATGCTCTCACAGATTACGGCAGTACTCGCTGAAACAGGACTGAACATTGAGAATATGATCAACAAGTCCAAGGGCGACAATGCTTATACGATGGTTGACGTAACGGGTGACGTGGCGGCTGATGTCGTAGCAAAGCTGAATGCTGTGGACGGTATTGTCAAGGTAAGAGTTATTTAAAAATTCAAATAACAAAGAGTCCTTCGGATAATTTTCCGAAGGACTCTTTGTTATTGGCTAAGACGTTTTAAAATTTCATCACGGATTTTGATCGTTTGGACAAAAGGTCCCGATACCAGAAGAGTTTCGTTTCGTTCAAGGGAATTCAAGACGTTGGTGGCAATCTCTTTGGGCTTGTCGGTTTCAAGGTAGGTAAGAGCGGATTTGACAGAATAACCGTAAGGAGAGAGTGCGCTCAGATATTCTTCCGTTAAGTTCCCGTCAGGTAGGCATAGACGAAGATTTTTGCCGAGAATCGATTGAAAATCTGCCAGTGATTCGCATATCGCCGCAATGGCAGATTCGGTGTGCGTGCTGTCGACAATGATTGTTGGGGAAACCGAGAGAATTTCAAATTTTGACGGAATTTTGGTACGCCACAGTCCCTCAAAAATTTGCTCTTTGGGAAGTGCGTATCCGCGACGAGTGAGCATATTGATCGTTTCAAGAACAACGGTTGCATTTGTGATCTGAAATTTTCCGCAAAGTCCTAATTTGTAAGTCTCCCCCTTGTAAGTAAACTCGCTTCCGCTCAAAGAAAGACGGGAAATGTTAAGCTCTGCTTTGGTTGGAATCGTCAGGCGGCAGTTGATGGAGGCACAGGTTTCCGAGATCACGCGATATGCGTCCTGATTCTGCGGTGCGCTGACGATTTCCTGAATTCCGTGGACGATATAAGAACGGATCCCTTGAATTTCCTTTTTTTGTTCGCTTGGAATCGTTCCGCAAATTGCCGCGGCAAAGGGGGCGGGCAGACGAAGCGTAGGATCGGAGAGCGAGGCATCGCTTTCGATCAGACAAAAGGTGCAACGGTGCTCGCGGAAGGCAAGGAGTGCCATAGAAAGAAGAAGTTCGGATTGAGAAAGGGTGATTTGGTCACTTGCTTCTGCGGGTTCTTCTTTTTTTGCGCTGTTCATCATTTTGATCGTTTGAAAAACTGTTTCGGCGTGTTGGGTGAATTCTTCGGTGGGAATCGGAAGGGAATTGATGCGAATGTTGTTTCGTCCATCCCCGAAGAAGGGAAAGGAAAGCGAGCCGACAACGTATTCGGATTCCCGAAACGCCGAAAGCAACATTTCGGCACAAATCGTTTTTCCGTTACTGCCGGTCAAACGAAGATATTTCAAGCTTTTTTGCGGCGCTCCGAGGGCATCCCACACGATAGGCAGTGCGGTAGGATTCCTTGAATCTCGTGGCGCTTGCTGTAAATATTTTACGGCGTTATGATAGGTCATAAAAGCTCCGGTTTTAATTGTTTAAAAATGAAATTGATGTTTGGGGGCGACGCCGCAGAAGAATTCTTTGGCGGCGGCGTATTTTTCGTTGGCTTTTTTTGCTTCCTTGGAATTCGGATCAAAATTCTTTTTCCGAATGGCACGAAGCATAATGTTTTTCGGTGTTTCGTCGGGATCAATCAGTTCGAGTGCCATTGTAGTGTAACCAAAGGTTTCAAGTTTGCACAGACGAATTGCATCGGTGGCGGCGTCGCAGAGCTTTTGACGAAGCATCGAATAGTCGGAAATAAAGGAGAGCGTGGGACAATCAATGTGATGATTGAGCTCGTGATGACAGCAGGGCGTCGAAAGAATCACATCTGCCTGCCACGAAACGGCTTTATCCAACACAAGATCGGTGGCAATGTCGCAAGCGTGCAGGGA
>JAZOSZ010000028.1:0-2254 GCA_045657365.1 Eubacteriales bacterium | reverse complement strand
CAAAAAGAAATCGAGCTCCAGTCCAGAGGCTGGATCCCCACCTTCCATGACATCAAGAAGGAGATCCTCGAGATCGTTGCCGCATCCGGCGTACAGAACGGTACGGTCAGCGTTGTTTCTCACCACACCACCTGCTCCGTGGTGGTTCAGGAGTGCTCGCACGATATCGACTCGTTCGACCTCGAGTTTTTGCAGCACGACCTTCTCGACATCATGAGAAAGATGATCCCCGACTTTGCAGAGGAGCATCAGTACCGTCATCCCGGTCCGATCCACGCTCAGTTCGGCAGATACGTCAACGAGCCCGGTGACTACTCCTCGATGAATACCGACGGACATCTCCGTTCCGTATTCTTCGGCAGAAGCGAAACGCTCACCATCAAGGACGGCAAACTCGACCTTGGTCAGTTCGCTCACATCTACTTCATTGACTGGGACCACGTCATTGCACGCCGCAGACAGGTCAACGTAACCATTATGGGTACGACCGAGGCTGTGGAAGACCGTAAGTTCAACGGCGGCGAGGTCATCAACACCCGTCGTAAGTTTACGGAAGAAGAGAAGGCGTACGACGTACACTACGATCTCCAGCTCAACGCAAGAGATCCTGAGTACAAGGCGTAAGTCAAACATAGAAACCCACGGAAAATTCCGTGGGTTTCTTTTTGTATTATTTCTTTTCGTGTTGCTTTCTTTTGCTTACTTTTTCAGAGCCGCAACGACACCGAAGAGTCCGTCCAGAATGATCAGAATTGCCGCAATCATTACAACAAGCTCAGCAGCGTTACCAAACGCCAAAACGATACCGCAGACGATGGTCAAACAGGGGAACAGAACGCGAAGCAGGCTCTTATTCTTACTCTTGAGAACGTCGATCAGCGCAATAGCGCCCTTGACCGCGATCATAATACCGAGAACGAGAAGCACGATTTCGGCAATTTTCCAACCAAGCACCAGGATCACGATACCGATGATCAGGCTGACGACACCGCCAAAATAGTTTCTCTTGAGAAGCTCCAGTGCGCCGAATACGATAAATACGATTCCCGCAATCATCATTCCCCACTTCAGAAATTCACCGGGAAATACCAGAAGAAGTACGCCGAGAACGATGTAGATGAGCGACGCGAGCAAGCCAGAATCCTTTTTTGCTTTCTTTGCCATACAGATAAATCTCCTTTCAAATCTGTCAATGTCTGTAATTTTATTATAGCAAACCGAGGAAAAAAAGTCAATAAAAAATCCTCGACTTTTCTCTTTTTTTCAAAAGCTCTTGACAAATAAAAAAAGATTTGATACAATAAGATAGCAAAAAGTGTTTGAGCGGAAACCAGTATCCCGATCTTCGTCTTTCAGAGAGCCGTCGTTTGGTGCAAGACGGCAGACGCAACCGAGAGAATTCCTTCCGTGAGCTGTGGACTGAAAGCTCTTCTTCCGAGGCAAAGTAGGTCTTACCGGCGGCGACCGTTATCCGCAGAGGTGTTGCTTGGCACCCGACGAGGCTCTTGCCGCAAGGCAAGTGCGAAGCAGAGTGGTATCGCGGCGTTTGCCGTCCCTGCGCTTTCTCTTTCGGAGAAAGGGCGGGCTTTTTTATTGTCAAAATTTTTATAAATAAAGGAAAAAAGTATGAAAGAAAAATTAGAAGCGTTGCTTCGTGAAGGTACGGCAAAAATCGAAGCCGCCAAGAATGAAGCAGAATTGCAAGAAATCAAGGGATCGCTCCTTGGCAAGCAAGGCTCGATCACCGAGCTTCTCAAGGAAATCCCCAAGCTCGACGTTGCACTCCGTCCCGAAATGGGAAAGGCGGTCAACAACGTCAAGAACCTGCTCTCCGAGCAGATCGAGGGTCGCCGTGAAGCCCTCAAGCTCAAGGCGTCCGAAATTCCCCAAGACTTTAACTGCACCGTCCCCGGCTTTGAGCCGAAGATCGGCGGTCTGCACCCCATTACGCAGATGTGCTACGACCTCAACGACGCCTTTCGCTCGATGGGATTCGAGGTCTTCTCGGGTCCCGAGATCACGAGCGAATATTATGCGTTCGATAACCTTAACTTCCCGCCCAATCACCCCGCAAGAGAAAGTATGGACACCTACTGGCTCGAGGGACACGACACGGGTGCGGCAAACGACAAGCTCTGTCTGCGTCCTCACCTGACGGGCGACAGCGTACGCTATATGCAGACGCATAAGCCCCCCTACCGCTTCGTTTACCCAGGTCGCGTTTACAGAAACGAGACGACCGACGCACGCCACG
>JAZOSZ010000027.1:0-5971 GCA_045657365.1 Eubacteriales bacterium | reverse complement strand
ATCATCTGCGTCCTGTACTTCGTGTCCGTAAATGCCAAAGGCAGGCAGACCCTTTTGCGCGTGCGTTGCGAGGACCGAGGCAAGATATACTGCGCCGGGGCGCTCGGTTCCGTTAAAGCCCCACACCGCCTTGATCGTGTTCTGCTCCATATCCATCGTTTCCGCACCGTAGCACCAGCAAGGCGTCACGGTCAGCGTGATCTCTACCCCCTCGCGGCGGAATTTCTCAGCGCAGGCGGCGGCTTCTCCCACACGGCCGATCGTCGTGTCGGCAATCACCACGCGCACAGGCGTACCGTCCGAATAGCGCAAATTTTCACGGAAGAGCTCTGCGGCGGCGTTTGCCATTCCCATCGTCTGATCTTCCAAGGATTCTCGGACCTTCAAGGGTCCTCGGCGTCCGTCGATTGTCGGACGGATACCGATCGCGGGATAACTTCCTACGTATCTTTTTTCCATTGTTTTTTCTCCTTTTGTAATATGTATTTTTGTTTTTTATGATTCTACTTGACTTTGGTTTTATTTTATCATATAATAAAGGAGAATACCATTGAATTTCGTTTAGAAAATATGGAGATTTATATTTATGGAACTCATTCGCAATGAAGAAATGCTCTACCTCGGACGACGCGTCAATCTCGAAATTGACGAAATCCGCTACGGACTTCTCGACTCGGAATGGAATCTGCAAAACCTGCGCGCTTCGTTTACGCGCGTCTATTTTCCTTTGGACGGAGAAGGAATTCTGACGTTTGGCGAAGAAACGATTCCGATCCGCACAGGCAACATTTACATTGTTCCCTCCGAGCTGAATTTTTCGGGATTCTGTCCCAAATATCTCAATAAAATCTATATTCACCTGACCCTGCGCCGCCCCGACGGCAGTGATCTTCTGGCGGGCATCGACCGCTGTTTGGTGCTTCCTCACAGCGAGGAACGGATTGCCGAGGTCGAAGCACTTTACCGTACCGCCGACCTTCGCTCGGTCTTGCGCCTCAAACAGCTTCTTTACGAGATTCTGCTCGATGCGATTGCGCTTGCCCCGCCCCGCGATCTTCCGAGCATTCCTCATTCCGCAAAAACCAAAGCGGCACTCGAGTATATCGACGAGCACCTGCACGCGGGACTGACGATCGATGAAATTGCCTCGGCGCTCTTCGTTTCCAAGCTCGGATTGCAAAAAAGCTTTCGTGAGGAGCTTGGCAAGCCGATTGGAAAATACGTGGACGATTGCCTGATGGCACGCGCCGAGCGCGACCTGCTCGACCCGTCGCAATCGATCAAAGAAATCAGCGACCGCCTCGGCTTTTGCGATCAGTTCTACTTTTCGCGCAAATTCACCGCGGCGCACGGAATGTCCCCCCGCAAATTCCGACAGATGCAAAACGAATAAAAAGCTCGCTTGCCAAGGCAAGCGAGCTTTGATTTTATTGTAAAAGTTCTTTCTTCGGCCGTGTCAGTTTTCGATAGAAAACCGCCAGGCAAACGATATATGCCACGATCGTCAAAATCCACGAAATCGGATACGACAAATAAACGCATTCAATTCTGGGAATGAGCTTAAATACCGTTTCGAGCCATAGAATACGGAACGCGCACGCGCCGAGCAAGGAAATCACCATCGACGTAATCGAATTTCCCATTCCGCGCATCGTTCCGCAGAGAACTTCCATCACACCGCATAAGAAGTAACTTAGCAAAATATAGGAAAATCTCAAATATGCCGCCGCGGCAACCGCTTCGTTGCCCGAAACGTAAAGCCCGACAAAAAAGCGCTTGAACAGGAAAATAATTCCCGCCATCGAAAGACCGATCACCGCCGCACAAATGGCGCACAGAAGCGTTATTTTCTTAATATTTTTGTATTTTTTCGCGCCCATATTCTGACCGACGAAGGTCAGAGCGGCGTGATAAACCGCGTTCATCGCGATATAGACAAATCCCTCAATATTGGAACCTGCCGAATTTCCCGCCACCACAACGTCGCCAAAGCTGTTGATCGAAGACTGAATCAGCACGTTGGAGAAGGAGAAAAGGCAGCCCTGAATACCCGAAGGAATTCCGATATAGAGAATCTTTTTAACGATTTTTCCGTCAAATCCAAGCTTTCTCGGAGAAAAACGGATACAGATCTCGGAGCGCATCATAAAGACGAGAATCATTCCCGCCGACAGATACTGCGAAGCAATCGTCGCGATTGCCACGCCTTCCACGCCGAACCCGAAAACCGCGACCAGAATAACGTTGAGTACGACGTTCACTACCCCCGCAACGGTCAAAAAGATCAGCGGATGTTTGGTATCCCCCGTCGAGCGAACCATCGCCGCGCAATAGTTATAAAGCATCGATGCGGGTACGCCACAGAGAATAATACGAAGATACAGAGTAGCATCCGCAAGGACGGTCGAGGGGGTATCCATCAAGGCAAGTAACTGCGGTGCGAAAATCACGCCGACGATCGCCACGAAAACACCGAGAATCGAAGCAAGTAAAACCGAATTATGTACCGTCTTTTCGACGCGCTCCTGCTCTCCTGCACCGATCGCGTGCGCTACAAGTACGCCCGCACCCACCGAAAGTCCCATAAAGAGCCCGACAATCAGATTGGTCAGCGAGCCCGTACAGCCGACGGCGGCAAGGGCGAGTTCTCCGCGAAAGCGTCCGACCACCACAAGGTCTGCCGCGTTATAAAGCGTTTGCAGAAGTCCCGTCAGTACCAAAGGAATCAGAAAAAGAATAATCTTTTTGAGAAACGGCCCTTCGGTCATATTGATTTCCTGTCGTTTGGTTACCATGATCTTCTCCCTGCTTATTAGAAAAACATAGTTTTTCTATTCTCTGTACATTATAGGACGAAAGTGGGGGAAAGTCAACCCTTTTTGAAAAACTTTTGCCAAAGAAAAATTATCGTTCAAGATTGACAAAAATTCCTGCTTGTGCTATAATAAAATGAATATGTTTTTTGAAAGGAAATTTCAATATGTGCGCTCAGCTTCTCTCTACCAAACCCTATAAAGGCACCCGCGATTTCTATCCGAACGATATGCGTCTTCGCAACTGGTTCTTCGGAAAGATCCGTTCCACCCTCGAAGGTGCCGCATTTGACGAATATAACGGCCCGATGCTCGAAAGCCTGGAACTCTACGCCGCAAAAAGCGGTGAGGAGATCGCCACCAAGCAGACCTATAACTTTATGGACCGAGGCGACCGTATGGTTGCCATCCGTCCCGAGATGACCCCCACCGTTGCAAGAATGGTGGCAGGCAAAATGAATGAGCTGAATTTCCCGCTCCGTTGGTTCTCGATTCCGAATATGTACCGTTACGAGGCAACGCAAAGAGGAAGACTTCGTGAATTCTGGCAGCTCAACGTTGACATTTTCGGCTGTGATACTTATGAAGCCGACCTCGAGATCATCGTCAGTGCCATTCGTATTATGAAATCGTTCGGCGCAACCGAGGAAATGTTTACCGTCCGTATCAACAACCGCCGCTTCTTCAACGACGTCGTTGCCGCAATCACGGGCAAGGATGCCGAGGGAAGCCGTCTCGTTTCCAAGGTCATCGACCGAAAGAACAAAGTACCGCGCGATGCCTATGAAAAGGATCTTCGCGAGCTCGGACTTTCCGACGAACAAATCGCCAAGATCGACGCGCTCTATGAAATGAGTGTCGAAGAAGCGACCGCCCTCTGCCCCGATTCAATCGGTGCGGGCGAGCTTCGCGATCTTTTCGCCGCGCTTCGTGAGCTGGACCTTGACAAATACTGCAAATTCGACTTCGGCATTATCCGCGGTCTTGACTACTATACGGGTACCGTCTTCGAGGTCTTCGACAACGCACCCGAAAACAACCGCGCGATGTTCGGCGGCGGACGCTACGACAACCTTGTGGGACTCTTTGTCAAGAACGCAAAGGTCTCGGGTGTCGGCTACGGAATGGGAGACGTCACGCTTGAAAACTTCCTCGTCACGCACGGACTCGTTCCCGAACTTCTGGGTGCCGAAACCAAGGTGCTCGTCACTCGCTTTGCGGACGTTCCCTATGCCGAATACGTCAAGCTGACCGAAAAGCTCCGTGATGCAGGCATTCCTGCCGCGCTCTCGATGACTGCGAAAAAGTTTGGAAAGCAGATCGAATACGCCGACAAGGAAAACTATTCGCACATTGTCATTATGGGCGGTACCGAGCTTGCGGCAGGAGAAGTCAAAATCAAAAATCTCAAAACCAGAGAAGAAGCTGCCGTTTCGATCGAGAATCTTGCCGGATTTTTTGCAAAATAAGTTACAAAAAAGGAGAACTCCTTTATGATTTATATGTTTTTAGCCGAAGGCTTTGAAGAGGTTGAGGCACTTGCGCCCCTAGATCTGTTGCGCCGTGCGGGACTTTCGGTCACGACGGTCGGCGTTGGCGGAAAAACCGTCACGGGAGCGCACGGAATTTCGGTACTTGCCGATCTTGCCGACACGGAATACTGCGACGATACTCCCGAAATGATTTTTCTCCCCGGGGGAATGCCGGGAACCCTCAATCTTGCCAAAAGCGAGGTCGTGCAGTCCGCCATTCGGACGGCAGTCAAAACCGACGCCTACCTTGCCGCAATCTGCGCCGCGCCCTCGATTCTCGGAGATCTCGGACTCCTTCGCGGAAAAGAAGCCATTGCCTACCCCGGCTTTGAGGAGCGCCTCGTGGGGGCAACGGTTTCCAAAAAGCGCGTCGTACGCGACGGAAAGATTCTGACCGCCGCAGGAATGGGCGTTGCCGTAGAATTCGGTCTTGCGATCGTCGAAGAATTGCTTGGTAAGCAGAAAGCAGAGGAGCTTCGCTGTGCCGTGCTCGCCGACTGACGGCTACGAGCCGAGCGAAGCTAAAAAAGAGCTTCGCCGTAAGCTTCGCGCACAAAGGCGTTCGATCGAGCCGAAAAGAAAAGCCGAGCTTGATGCGTCTTTGGTCGCTCATCTCCTGACAACCAAGGAATTTCAAAATGCGCGACTGCTCTTGCTGTATGCGCCCCTCTCGGACGAGCCGAATCTTCTGCCCCTTGCAGACGCCGCGTGGCACGAGGGAAAACAGGTCGCCTTTCCGATCTCCGAGATCGCGTCGCACATGCTCGATTTCCGTACTGTTTTCTCCCCCGAGGAGCTTTGCAAAGGCGCGTACGGAATCTTAGAACCGCCACTCACCGCACCGACGGCAACGATCGCGTCCGATACGCTTTGTATCGTCCCCGCACTTGCCTTTGACAAAGAAGGCTTCCGTCTTGGCTACGGCGGCGGATATTACGACCGCTTTCTTTCAGCATTTCAAGGAACTGCCATCGGTCTTTGTTACAGCGATCTGTTACAAAGCGAACTTCCGCGCGACCAATATGACCGTGCGGTAACTCTTCTTATTACTGAAAAGGGGGTGCTTCTGCCCGATGAGATCTCAAAAGAATAATCATCCCATCGGTGAGAAGCAGAGCTTTACCCACCGATTTTTCCACCGTACCGTAACGCTGCACCCCACGGTGCTCGTGCTGACGACCTATCTTTTGCTTCTGCTCTCAAAGGTCATCGACCTGACGCTTCTGAACCGTGAAAACGAGTATTACAGTATCGTCATTCTGCAAATGATGATTTTTCTCTTGCCGGGGGCAATCTGGTGCCGCTTCAGCGGAGAAAAATATCTCGGCGCCTTGCGCCTGCGAATGATCAAACTCGACTCTCTTCTTCTGATCGTGTCGGCGGCGCTTCTGATGGCGTCGGGCGGACTTCTGCTCGGCGTGCTGTTTGGCGGTACCGAGAGCCTTGCGAATAGCTTTTCACTCTACGACACCTTCATTTCCAAGGATAACGGAACCGTACCCAATACGATCTACCTTGTAATGGCATACGCCGTACTCCCCGCCATCGGAGAGGAATTCGTCTATCGGGGCATTCTCTGTCACGAATACGAGCGTGGCGGCGTGATGCGAGCCGTGCTCGTCAGCT
>JAZOSZ010000026.1:0-8852 GCA_045657365.1 Eubacteriales bacterium | reverse complement strand
TCACAAGCTTGTCTATTTTGAAGAATATTCCGAAGTGAATGATGCAATCGCAAGGGAAAAGCAATTAAAGCGTTGGGTTCGCTCCAAAAAGAATTGGCTTGTGGAAACAAAAAATCCAAACTGGGATGATTGGGGCGAGGGATTCTTTTGAAAAAGTGAGACCTTTTACTTTTACAACCCCCATTTTTGACTGATTTTGAGACCTTTTGCTCTCTTGACCCACGTTAAAAGTGTCGTTTGTCTGACACGAAAATAACCGAAAAACCGCAGGGCGATTCGTGAATCACCCCCACAAATATTTTAAGGACTTTATATGAAACTTCTTCTCTCTGCACTCACAAAATTATTGGCAGGACTTGTTCTCCTCGGTGCGCTGTTATTTTTGCCCGCGTGGACGATGAATTATCCCAACGCGTGGCTCTTTCTCGGTATCCTGTTTGTCCCGATGATTCTTGTGGGACTTGTCCTCTTTTTCAAAGCACCCGAGCTGCTCAAAAAACGTCTTGACAATAAGGAAAAAGAAAAAACGCAACGCGGTGTCGTTGCGCTGTCGGGACTGATGTTCCCCGTAGGCTTCGTTCTTTCGGCACTCGATTTCCGTTTTTCGTGGTCCGACGTGCCGCTATGGCTCGTCATCGTATCCGCGGTTCTGTTTCTCGTCGGCTACGGAACATACGCCGAGGTACTGCGCGAAAACGCCTACCTTTCGCGCACGGTTGAGGTGCAAGAGGGACAAAAAGTGATTTCAACGGGACTTTATGGCATTGTTCGCCACCCAATGTACCTCGCCACGCTTCTGATGTTCTTGCCGATCCCACTGATTCTCGGCTCCTTTTGGGGACTGATTCCATTTGCGCTCTATCCCGCCGTCATTGTCATTCGGATTCTGAATGAGGAAAAAGTGCTCACCGACGGACTTTGCGGGTATGCAGAATACAAAAGCAGAGTAAAATATAGATTGATTCCGTTTGTTTGGTAAAAAGGAGTAATTTATTATGCACGAAATTTCTCAAATCGTTGATCAATACAGAGAACTGATCCTCGCCGCCGAGCGCGATATCTGGAAAACGCCCGAGACGGGCTACAAAGAATTCAAAACCTCGGCATATATGGCAAAAAAATTCCGAGAACTCGGCTACGAGCTGACGATGGCAGACGGAATTACGGGCTTTGTGACCGTCGTTGACACGGGCAGAGAGGGGCCTGAGCTGCTCATTCTCGGTGAGCTCGATTCGATCCTTTGTCCCGCACACCCCGATGCCGACCCCGCGACGGGTGCGGTCCACTCCTGCGGACACCACGCACAATGCGCCGCGCTCTTGGGCGTTGCCGCCGCGCTTCGTGACGAGCGCGTGCTCGCAAAGCTGTCGGGGCGAATCCGCCTTTGCGCCGTTCCCGCCGAAGAGCTTCTCGAGCTCGAATACCGCGCCGAGCTCAAAAAGCAGGGAAAGATCAAATATTTCGGCGGAAAGAGTGAATTTCTCTCGCGCGGACTCTTTGACGGCGTGGATCTTGCGCTGATGGTGCATACCTCGACGAGCTTTTCCGTCCAAGAGGGCGGTGTCGGCTGTCTTGTTAAAAACATCATCTATCACGGGAAAGCCTCCCACGCAGGCGGCTCTCCGCAGAACGGTAAAAACGCGCTTTATGCCGCAAATTGCGGTCTGAATGCCGTCAATGCGCTTCGCGAAACCTTTCGTGAAAGCGATTATATCCGCGTCCACCCGATCATCACCAAGGGCGGGGATATGGTCAACGCCATTCCCGAAACCGTCACGATGGAAAGCTACGTCCGCGGAAGAAGCTTTGAAGCAATCACCAGAGAAAATGAAAAGGTCAACCGCGCACTTTGTGGCGCGGCACTCTCGCTGGGCAACAATATCGAAATCAACGACATCCCCGGCTACGCCCCGCTCTTTAACGCATCTGCGATGATCGACATTGCCGACGAAGCGATGAAGCTCGCGCTCCCCGAGGTCGAATTCCACCGCAACGACACCTATTTTTCGACGGGAAGCACCGATATGGGCGACCTTTCGAGCTTTATGCCCGTCGTTCACCCCTATGCGGGCGGCGCTTGCGGAACCTCGCACGGCAACGACTATCGCATCTGCGACCCTGAAGCCGCGTGCGTCAATTCTGCCAAGTGGCAGCTTGCTATGGCGCTTCTTCTGCTCGGGAACGGTGCCGAAAGAGCCAAGAAAATTATCGACGAGTTCGAGCCGACCTTCGCTTCGGCAAAGGACTTTCTTGCGTATCAGGACGCACTCAATTCTTCGGGCGAGCGCATCACCTACCGCGAAGACGGCAGCGCCGAGGTTCGTTGGAAATAAAGGAGCGTATCTATGACGTTTATTGCAAAATTTTTCTCCGAGCTCACCCCCGCAGAGCTTTACGAAATTCTGCGCGCACGCGCTGAAATTTTCCTTTTGGAGCAGGGAATCGTCGAGCAGGATATGGACGGTGTTGATTACGACTGTCTTCACTGCTTTCTGTGGGAAGAGGGCAAAGCCGTCGGGTGCCTTCGCGCCTTTTATTCCGACGAAGAAAAAACGAAGGTAAAAATCGGCCGTGTGGTCACTCTCACCCACGGAAAAGGACACGGTAAGCTTCTGATGGAAAGCGCGCTTGCCGCGATTGAAACAATGCTCCCGTATGAAACGCTCTACGTTCACGCGCAAACACAAGCGGCGGGATATTACCGAAAATTCGGCTTTTCTTCCGTCGGCGAGGAATTTGACGAAGCGGGCATCCCGCATATCGAAATGATTTACAAAAAGGACTAACACGATCATTCTATGAAACAGAAAAAAGCTTTACTCTTTATCATTCTGGCGGGACTTCTTTGGGGCACTTCCTGTCTCTTCGCCTCGGCACTCAAGCCTTATTTCACTCCTCTGCAAATGACGGGAATGCGTGGCATTCTGGCGGGCATCGGTATGACGGTTTACGGTCTTCTGACCGACCGAAAATGCTTCCGCGTCAAGCTGCGCTGGCTCTTCGTTTTTGCCTGCAACGGCGCTTGCCTTTTTCTCACGGCATTTTTCTATTATTCGGCAATGCCCCTGACGGGAGCGCCTACCGCAGTTATTTTAATGTATCTTTCCACGGTCATGGTCTTGATTTTCGCGGTTATCGTCTGGAAAGAAAGCTTCACCACCCTCAAATGCATTTCGGTCATCGCGATGCTCGCGGGCTGCTGCCTTGTTTCCGGCATCGTCGGCGGACTGAATTTTCACCTTGTCGGCGTCCTCTTCGGACTCGGCTCGGCGCTGACTTACACGACCTATAACGTGCTGACAAAATTTTCGGCACGACACGGACAAAATCCCGTGTCGGTCACGGTATACGGATTTCTGACGATGTCGGTCATTTCGCTCTTTGTCGTCGAACCGACCGTCACCTTCCCAATCATCGCAAGCCAGCCCGTAAAGCTCATTCCGTTGGTGCTTGGTCTGGGAATCTGCACCTTCATCGTGCCTTATTTCCTTTACAATCTCTCTTTGCAGGAGCTTGACGCGGGTACAGCGGCATCGTTCGGTGTTGTAGAGCCGATGGCATCGACCGTCTATTCGGTGATTTTCCTCAAAGAACCGATGACCGTCTATTCGGTGATCGGTGTCGTTCTCGTCCTCGTTGCCGTCGTACTGCTCGGCAAGGCAGAAAATACAAAAAAAGAAAAGAAAACAGAAACATCTCCCGACCTCGGGTAACGTAACACAGATCAAAATACATAGAAAGGAGGCGACCTTGTGACAAAGCTTCGTTCTGTTCTGGCATGGATTCTGGCGACGTTGTGCTTTTTGGCACCTTTGACACCGATCGCCTCTGCCGAGGAGCTCTTGCCCGTCACGGCAAGCACGTCAAGCCTCGATTTTTCTTCTGAAAACGAATATATGCTGCAAGCCGTGGTCTCACCCGCGGATCTTCTGTCACTGATTCTCGGCACCTCGTCAACACCGAGCTCTGCCGAGCGTAGCTATCTGAATACCTATTTTTCGGACTATCTGATTTACGACGCATTCCTTCCGCCCACGCTTCTCGCCACCGAAAAGGACGGCGATCGCGTCACCGTTACGGCGCTTTCCTATTCTTATGAAGGCAACAACGGAAAAACCGTTACGTATTGTCCTGTCCGTGCGATGATCGGAACCCGCGAGCTTCCGCTGACGCCCTCGGCTGACGGTTATTCGGCAACCTTTTCCGATCTGACCGACGCCGATCCTGCGATCACCGTCTTCTATCAGGGATCCCTCTCTCTTCCGAAGGAATCGGTACGAAGGCTCGTGACAATGGCGTACGAGGACGCGCAACACGGACTTGCCGCCAAGCACCGTCTCGAAGCATATCAGACCGCGTTCGAAGAATACGAACGCTATCTCGCGGCAATGGAAGAGTACGAAGAAGATTCTCTGAGATATGAGCAGTATCTTTCTTCCTTGGAGCTTTACCGCGCAGCACTTGCCGAATACGAGCAAAATCAGCGCGATTGGGCGCTTTACCGCGAAAAAGAAGCCGCTTATAATACCTATCTTTCCGACTGTACGGTTTACGAAGCAAAAAAAGAACAGTTCGATATTGATTGGGCAAATTACCTCGTACAAAAAAGCAAAAGAGACGCGTATCTGACAAATCTGAAAGACGTCCGTATGGCGCTCTATGCCATGGAAAGTCTGTTCTTGACGCCCACCGATAAAAAAACGGGAACGCTCTACCGCGCGCTTCAGAATTCGGAGCTTGTGGTAATGTTTGAAAAATATCAGGACGTTCTCTCCACCAACTTTAACGTTCCCAAAAAAACGATTACCGATCTCCGCGCCGATGCCGACCGCCTCAACGATTTGCTTGGCAAATACAACGACGCGCGCAACGTCTCCGAGAAACGGGCGTTTGAAACGTACAAAGAAAATTACGAAGAAATCTGCACGCTCTTCAATTCGCTCTACCACCGCATGAGCAGCATTCTCAAGCCTGCCGTCTATACGCTGATGTGCGCCAAGCTGGAGCTCGAATATCCTGAGGATCACGGAAAATACAAGAAGTGGCGAATCAAAAACGTCCTCGCACATATTTATCTGATCTGTCTTTGCCTTGACGATGAGCGTACGCCCGACAATACCTGGCGTTTTTACGCTGACGACGGCAAAGAGCATACCTATTATTTCAGTGATCTTTTAAATCAAAATCTGATCATTTCGGATTCAGACAAGGCAGATCCCTCGGAGCTCTCTTGGATCGACGAGGTTGCCGAGCCAACCGCTCCCACGCTTCCGATCGAACCGCCCTTGGTCAAAAAGCCGCTCCCACCCGCGACGATTGCCCGCCCCACCGAACCCGAAGAAGTGCCTTGCCCCGTCGAACCGACGACGGTAGCCAATCCAACGCCGCCCGCAGAGAGCGACCACGCGCTTTTTGCGCGTACCGAATCGCTTCGGGAAGCACTCGCGCAAGGAAACCTCTCTCAAAGAACGGCTCCGACTGAAGATGTCACTCTCCCGCTCCCCGAGCTTGCGGTCGAGCGGAATTTGGAAGGTGTGTCGGTTCTCGGAGCAAAAGGCCGTCTGCTTCCCGTGACCGATCTTTCGGCACTCCCCACGCCCTCGGAAGACAAGGAAAATCTTCCGCCGCATTTTCAGACCGATTACGCAATCTACGTGTTTGAGGGTTGGTCTGAGCCGATACGTCTGCCCGGCGACGCGGAAAACCTTTACGTATTTGCTAAATACCGCCGAACCACGAAGACTTATCTTGCCACCTTCATCATCGACGGAGAGGTGATTTGCGAAAAGCAAGTGGCGGTCGGTGAAATTCCCACGTTTGACGGCTCGACCGAAAAAGCGAGCACCAATACGCGCGACTATGAATTCACCACCTGGAATCCCCCGCTCTCGCCAATCTACGCCGACACCGAATACGTGGCGCAATATCGGGAAAGCGTGAGAACCTACACCATTACCTTTGCCATGACCAATCAGACGGTGACCCGCCGCTACCAATGGCAACAAACGCCCACGCCACCGATCCCCCCCTCGTCGTATTATTCCGAGGGAAGCCTTTTCGAGTTTATCGGTTGGGACAAGGAAATTGCCCCTGTCACCGAAAATACCACCTATACGGCGTGCTACCGCGAAATTGCTCTGGCGCAAATTCCCGTGGGAAGTGACGGATCGTTCTCGATCACGCAATCGGCGGCAAGTGTCCTTCTTACCACCTCTTCCAACCGAATGGAGCTATCGATGCTCGTAGAGAAAACCATTCAGGACGAAAAGCGCCTCGATATCGTCTTTTCCGAGCACGGCGCTTCGCTCTCTTTGGATACGGAAACGTTGAGGACACTCAGGCAAAAGGGATTTTGCGAAATCTTTCTGGATCAGGACGAGATCCGCGGCACGGCAATTCGCTTTTTCACACGCAATAATACCGAGCTTTCGCTCTATTCGGGAGAGCTTCGCCTACGCCTTTCGCACGGCTTCGCAACCGAAAAGGGACTCTATCTTTCGGCGTATTATCCCTCACTCGACACAACCCAGACCGACGTTGACTGTACCGTCACCGAACAAACGGTAGAATTTCTGGCAACGCCGAGCGTCTATTACAAGCCATACCGTCGATTCACTCTGACACTGAAGGTCGGGGAACACGGTCAGGCAACGGCAAATGCCACCGTCTATTCGGCAGAGGAAGAAATTCTCCTGACGATTCTTCCCGACGCGAATTACCGTCTGGCTTCTTTGACCTTTACCGATCCCGTCAGCGGAGAGGTGCTCACGGCAGATCCCGAAGCGCTCGTGATGCCTGCCTACGACGCCGAGCTGAGCGTGACGTTTGAACCGATTGAATATACGGTTCAATTCCATTACCACGGAGAAACGATCACCCAAAAGCAGCCCTTCGGCGCGACGGTAAAATTTCCCGAAATTCCCACGTCCTTTGAAGAGGACGGACGCTTCTATACCTTTATCGGTTGGTCGTCGACCGCATCGATCGTAACGGGAGATATGACCTACACGGCAAACTATCATTCGATTCCCGTCGAAGAGGTTTCCGACAGCGGTGAGGGCGGCGCGGTCAAAGCCGCAATCATCAACGTTCTTTTGCCAATGGCACTTGTCGCGCTTCTCGTGCTTGCCCTTTTGATTGTCACCCCAATTCTGATCGTCAAGTACGTTAAAAAGCGCAAACAAACAAAGTAAACCCTCTCAGAAAAAACAAAGAGGGAGAAAGAGGTTTTTATGGACGAACGCTTTGAGCGCGAAGCCCTTCTTCTGGGCAAGGACGCCGTCGAGCGCCTTGCCGCCTCACGCGTCGCGCTGTTCGGCGTCGGCGGTGTGGGAAGCTACGCGGCAGAAGCCTTGGCACGTGCGGGCGTGGGAGAGCTTGTGCTGGTGGATTCGGACGTCGTTTCACGTTCAAACATCAACCGACAGCTCTGCGCGCTGGAAAGTACGGTCGGTCGCCCCAAGGTCGAGGTCATCGCCGAGCGTCTGCGCGAGATCAATCCAAGCATCAAGGTCGTCTGCCGTCAGGAATTTTTCCTGCCCGAAAATGCGCATCTCTTTGATTTTTCGTCCTACGATTACGTCATTGACGCCATTGATACCGTAGCGGGAAAAATCGCAATTGCAGAAGCGGCAACGGGCGTCGGTACGCCGATAATCTCTTGTATGGGAACGGGAAATAAACTCGATCCCACCGCCTTCCGTGTGACCGATCTCGCCAAAACCTCTGGCTGTCCTCTCGCAAGAGTGATGCGACGCGAACTTAAAAAACGCGGAATTTCCCACCTGCCCGTCGTCTATTCCGAGGAGCTTCCCATCGAAATTCCCGCACATAAAAATCCCGAAACGGGAAAACAAGTTCCCGCCAGCATCTCCTTCGTCCCCCCCGTCGCAGGTCTTATTGCCGCAGGCGAAGCGGTGAAGAGGTTAGTTCGGGGATAGAAAGGGATGATTGTACCTTTTCTTTTGGAAAAGAAAAGGTACCCAAAAGAAAACAATACAAAAATATGGGTTGTTACGCCGTATTCTCTGTGCAAACTTCGGCTTTCTGAGGTACAAAACGATTGGACCCTACGTCCCAATCGTTTTGGGACGCGATTTTTTATTATAATATATCTGCACAACTCCGTAGGGGTCAGCGCCCTCGACGACCCGTAATGCGATTTCATTGAAAAGGATAAAATTATGAGCAAAATTGTTTGGAAAGGCGGAGCGCTGACGGCGCCCGTGCCGCCCTGTATGGTTACGTGCGGGGAAGGTGATTCTGCCAACATTATCACGATTGCTTGGACGGGGATCATCAATACCGTTCCGCCCAAGACCTATATTTCGGTGCGACCGACGCGCCATTCGTACGGACTGATCAAGGAATCGGGGGAATTCGTCGTCAATCTGACGCCTGCTTCCTTGATTCGCGCGGCGGATTATTGCGGCGTTTACACGGGTAAAAAGGTCAATAAATTTGAAAAATGCGGCTTACACGCCGAGCCTGCCTCTGCCGTAGGCTGTCCGATTCTCGCCGAGAGTCCTCTCTCGCTCGAATGTCGCGTCACCGACGTCATTCCGCTTGGCAGTCACGAGATGTTTCTTGCCGATATCGTCGCCATCGACGTCGACGAATCGCTCGTGGACGAGCAGGGAAAGCTTCATCTTGAGCGCGCGGGACTTGCCGCCTTTGCCCACGGAGAATATTTTGAGCTGGGCAAAAAGATCGCCACGTTCGGCTTCGCGCCCAGAAAAAAGAAAAAAGCAAAAAAGAAATAAAAAGATCGCCGAGCGAATATCAAACGAAAAATGCGTTGCCTTAAGGCAACTCATTTTTCGTTATTCCGATTGGTCGGGAGAAAGATACGA
>JAZOSZ010000025.1:0-4022 GCA_045657365.1 Eubacteriales bacterium | reverse complement strand
CCCAGAACATTGCGTTCGTCTTCTCTGCCGCGTCGATCACGCCGATCGGTCCGACGAGACCGCACGTACCCATACCTGCGGCAACGCCCGAACACTTGAGTCCGAAGACCATCGTAGAAATCGGTCCCGTGACAGCTGCGGCAAGCGTAGGTGCGAGCCAGATGACGGGTTTCTTGACAATATTGCCCATCTGGAGCATTGAGGTACCGAGTCCCTGCGACACGATGCCACCCCAGCGATTTTCACGGAAGCTGACGACGGCAAAACCGACCATCTGTGCGCAACAGCCTGCCACACACGCGCCACCCGCGAGAAGAAATCCTTCGGCAGTACCGTTCAGCAGAGCCACCTCGTATGCCGACGCCGAGAAGATCATCGCGCAGATGGCTGCCGACGAGATCGGGAGCGTCAGAATCACGCCCATAATCACCGAAAGCACGATTCCCATTAAGAGAGGCTGGAAGGTCGTTGCGAGTGCCACGAAGGTGCCGAGATAATACATTACGTAAGACACGAGAGGACAAATGAGCCAAGAAGCGAAGAAGCCGACGATCAGGGTTACCACGGGAGTAACGAGAATATCGACCTTTGTTTTCTTGGAGACGAGCTGACCGATCTCACAAGCGATAATGACTGCGAAGAACGCGCCTGCGGGACCTGCGGCATAGAAAACGCCCGAGCCGTCGCCTGCGGTTGCCGCCCACTTGAGAATCGAGCCGTCAGAGACGATGGCGCCCATTGCGTTCGACATCGCGCCCACGGCGGCGCAAGAGAAAATCACAAGGGGGTGCGCACCGAGTCTGTGAGCAATGGCAACGCCGATCGCCATACCCGTTGCCGCCTTGGCATAGGTTGCAATGGTGTTGAGAAATTCCCATTCGACGTACTTGAAGAGCGTGCCGAAGATCGTTCCGATCAGGAGCGACGCAAAAAGTCCGAGTGCCATCGCACCCATTGCGTCAATGAAATAGCGGTGAAGATACTTTTTTACGGTTTGCATAAGTTTACCTTTTCCTTTCCGTTCCCTGCCAAACGGTGGCAGGAACTCTACATTGATATAAATTTAACATATATTATATCACTCTCATTTTCAAAAATCAAGAAAAAAACCGCACAAAATTCAATCTTGCCATCGTGCGGAATTTGTAAAAAATGTAGAGAAAAAGGAAGAATCGTGGTGGCACGAACCGCCGTCCGTACGCCAAGACAGAAAGGCACGAAATCTCACGAAGCTCTGTAGGGGCGTTCATTGAACGCCCGCAAGGAAGAAATTTACACAAAGAAAGGGACTATGATAGTCCCTTTCTTTATTGTTTTCTTTTGGTTACTTTTCTTTCGGGAAAGAAAAGCAACACGCGTCCCCTTCCAATTCCCTGACTAACTCCGCGTACACGTACAAAGAGCCGAGGCAAACGAGGGGTTTGCGATCGCGGCGGGCGGCGGTAAGGGCGGCGGTGAGGGCGGCGCGGAGCGTCGGATAGGCTTCGGCGGTGACGCCGACGTCGTTCAGCGTTTCGGCGTACGAAACGGCATCCAAGGCGCGCGGACTGTCGGGGGGCAGGGTAAAGGCGCGCTCGGCAACGGTTGCGAGGTCACGCGCGATCGCGGTATAGTCCTTATCGCGCAGCACGCCCGACAGAAGATAGACCTTTTCATCAAAATAAATTCCGAGGCTCTCGACCGCCGAGGCAACTCCCTGCGGATTGTGTGCGCCGTCAAAGAGGAAGATCGGGTCGCTCATCAGCTTTTCAAAGCGTCCGCACCATTCTGCCGTAGCAAGTCCGCGGCGCACGGCGTCTGCGGGAATCTTGATTCCGCGGCGACGGAGCAGATCGACGGCACTCAGCACGACGCAAGCATTGCGCGGCTGATATGCGCCAAGCAAGGAGAGGCAAAATCCCTTCTCTTCTCCAAAATCAAATTCGGTTCCGTCGAGCGTCATTTCTCGGACGGTCAGCCTTCCGTAGTCCACGCGAGAAAATTCCGAACCGCGTTCGGTTGCCACCGCTTCGATCACACGGGCGGCGTCTTCGTCGTCCCCGCCGAAGAGGACGGGCGCTTGGTCTTTGATAATGCCCGCTTTTTCCTTTGCGATCGCCTCGACGGTGTCCCCGAGGAAGGCGGTATGGTCGAGCGCGATGCCCGTAATCACCGAAAGGAGCGGTTCGCGAATGAGGTTGGTCGAATCGAGCCGTCCGCCCATACCGACCTCAAGGATCACGACCTCACAGCCGTGACGGCGGAAATATTCAAAGCCGATCGCGGTGATCAGCTCAAATTCGGTGGGCTTGTCTTCCATTGCGTCGGCAATCGGACGCACAAGCTCGGTCAGCTCCGCGAGCTCTTCGTTCGGGATCGGCTCGCCGTCGATGCACATTCTCTCATTGAAAAAGCGCAAATAAGGCGAGGTGTAGCGCCCCGTATGGATTCCTGCGGCGCGCAGAATCGAATCGAGCATAGCACAGAACGAGCCCTTGCCGTTGGTACCTGCCACGTGAACAAAGCGAAGCTCTTTTTGCGGATTGCCGAGCGCCTCGCAAAGCCGCGCAATGCGTTCAAGTCCCGGCTTGCAGAAGGTCCAGCTCACCGAGTGGATATAGTCAAGTGCTTCTTCGTAGGTCATTGTTATTTCCTTTCAGGTCTTCGTTGCGTTTCTCTGCGCACGAGCGAATCGAGCGATCGGTGACGGAGAATGAAATAGACGAGCAGTGCCTCTGCCGTACCGACAATGGCGTAGTTGAGAAGACGCCAGAGGAAGAGTACGCCGAGCGGCAGGTCGTAAAAGGCGGAAAGTCCGAGCGTTTTGACGAGCACCGAGCCGACAAGGTGTGCCAAAGACACCGCGAGCGTCACGCGCACACCGTACGGAAGACGCTGGGTGAGGCGGTAAACGCCCCCTGCGAGAATTCCGATCAGGGCGGCACCGATCGTGACCACGGGATTGATCGCGTATCCGACGAGCAGACAGCCGACAAGGTCGGCGCAAACACCGACGGCACCGCCGACGATCGGGCCGAACATCATTCCCGAAAGAATCACGGGCAGGTTTTCAAAGCTGAAGCGCAGAATGTCACCCCCGCGGATTGCCAGATATTTTCCGCAGACGATGCTCATTGCGCAAAGCACGGCGGAAATGGTGAGAATGCGAAGCGTTCCGAAGATTGCCACGCGACGGTTTTGCTTGGTTTTATTCATAAAAAAATCCCCCTTTCCTCGACTTGCATAAGGCGAAAGAAAGAAGGCACGCGAATCTTTTGCCGTATGAAGCGGGATGCAGAATGCGGGCCGCAAGACACCGTCTTTTCGTCCTTGCGGCAACCCCCCGTCCGCAAAGCACTTGACGCCCGTATTCTTACTCTTCTGTACGATATGTTTTTTGATAGCTTTTACTGCTGTTCCTTATTATATACCCGCACGGGAGATTTGTCAAGTTTTTTTGAAAAATTTTACACAACGCTTGGAACGGACGACCAATGGTCGCCCCTACGGTTTGAGAGAAAAAATATCCTTCGTGCGCCGAGCTCAAAAATTTTTAAAATTTTTTCAAAAAATGATACTAAGTGATACTGCGTGATACTGTATGAGACTGGGGTGCTATGTTATACTATGGGTGCAGAGGACGAAAGGGTGCTGTCGCGACCGCCCGAACCGCCTCTGACAAACCACCGAAAGGAGAATGAGAACCCTATGGGCAAACGAAACGGAATTGAGCGTCTGCGCAACGCCTGCGTGCGGCGAGGCGCGCGCCGCCTGCTCGAACAATACGTCACTTTCTGCCACGAACAATCGGACGTGGGGGCATCCGAAGGAAAGCGAACGGCAAAGCCCAGCCGTCGCGTGCCGAACGTTGCGGGCTTTTGCCGCTATCTCGGCATCAGTACCGAGGAATTCCGCCGCATCGCCGAGGAATTTCCCGACGAGATGCAACCGCTTTTTGCAATCCTCGAGGACGAGGCGCTCAACTCCGCCCTTCCCCCCGCCGTTCTCTCGGCGTATCTGAAACGGCGACTCGGCTATGAGCG
>JAZOSZ010000024.1:0-2603 GCA_045657365.1 Eubacteriales bacterium | reverse complement strand
TGACAGGCTAGCGTTCTAACCAACTGAACTACCGGGCCATTTATGGTGGGAACAATAGGGCTCGAACCTATGACCCTCTGCTTGTAAGGCAGATGCTCTCCCAGCTGAGCTATGCTCCCATGTCTTCCTTGCGGCGACTTTGATATTATATCACAGTCGGTTCCCTTTGTCAAGTGGTTTTTGAAAAATTTTTCAAAATTTTTTCGTTTTTTGAATCATCTTTCTTTACCCTACCGTTTGTTTCGCCAACGGTCAATATTATAGCATATCCCTTTCCCTTTGTCAAGGGTTTTTTGAAAGTTTTTTGAAGATTTTTCAAGTTTTTTTACGGTCGTTTTCTTTTGCCTTCTTTTCTTCCCAAGTAGGGCGGGAGCAAGCCCCCGCCCTACTTGATTTCGTTGTCTGTGCCGTGTTCTTTTGCTTATTCAAACATTTTTTCGATATCGTTGTGATCAAAATATTCTTTTCGTCCGCAGAAGCGGCAGCCGACCTCAAGCTTTTCTTCCTTTCCTTCGGCGACCTGCTCGGCAAGCATTTTTTCAAGCTCGGGTTTCCCGAGGGTAATGAGTGCTTTTTCGACTCTCTCTCTCGAACAGTTGCAGGCATACTCGACCTCAAGCTCGTCGAAGACGTCGTATTCGATTCCCCGCAAAGCGATATCGGCAATTTCCTTGTTACTGATCCCGCGATCGAAAAGTCTTGACACGTTGGCAAGCTCGGGAACATTCTTCTCAATCGCGTCGACCGTTTCGGGGTTAGCAAAGGGCAGAAGCTGAACGAGCACACCGCCCGCCGCCTTACAGCTTCCGTCGGTATCGACGAGCACTCCGAGCGCGCAAACCGTGGGAATCTGCTCACTGTTGGCGTAATAGGACGCGATATCCTCGGCAATTTCTCCGCTGACAAGCGGAATCGAGCCCGTATAGGGTTCTGTCCCCCCCTCGTCGCGAATGATCGTAAGCGTTCCCTTTCCGACTGCCGCTCCGACGTTGAGCTTTCCGTTCGATTTTCTCGGCACATCAACCTCGGGGTTCTGAATATATCCCTTGACGTTTCCGTAATAGTCCGCCACGGCAAGCACGCGTCCCGCAGGTCCGTCTCCGCCGAGGGTCACCGTAATGGAGCTTTCCTTATCCCCCATCATACAGCCCATCAACGAGGTCACGGTGAGAAGACGTCCGAGGGTTGCCGTCGCGGTAGGTGCGGTCTTGTGAATTTCAATTGCGCGATCGACGATCGGCTTTGCGTTGATGACGTGAATTCTTGCACTTCCGTCGGCGGTCATCGCGCGCAGAATCGTTGCGTAAGTTTTTTCGTTTTTCATAGTACAGTATCCTTTTATTTGTTTTATATAAGAGAGAGCCCTCTCCGTCGGCTACGCCGCCACCTCTCCCGAAGTGAGAGGCTTTTTATTGTTTCTGCTAAGCTTTAAGTGCTTTGCTTCCATTGAATTGAAGCTGTTTCTCATCGAAGGCTCTCCCTTTGGGAGAGCTCCCGCGCAATGTTTGCAAAGCAAACTTGCAACGAAGCGCAGCGGAGTATAAGCGGGTGAGAGGGCGCCTTTTCTTTCCCGTTTATTTCTTTGCTCTTGCGACGATATACCAACGGTCGCAGGTGTCGGTCGGCTCTGAGAAGTCGAAATCAGAGAAAACGCCGAGCAACTCGAAGCCGTTTTCCTTCAACAGCGTTTCAACCGTTTTTCTCTCATAGCAACGCTCTCTCTGATGCTCCTCGGAGCGCTCGTAGCTTCCGTCCTCGCTCTCCTCGAAGAGCGTCAGGTAAAAGTCGCAGATGCCGCTTTCTCGGTCGTATTCGTTCTGCCAGCCGAGGAACGAGGTTTCATCTTCCAAGATATATGCTTCGTTGCCGTACACCGTTTCAAACTTATGCGGCGTATTGAGGTCGAAGAGGAAGAGTCCGTCGGGATCGAGGTAATTATGCACCGTTCGGAAGGTCTTTTTCACGTCGTCCTCAGAGAGAAGATAGTTGATACTGTCCAGACAGCAGACGACCGCGCCCACCGTACCGTAAAGCTCAAACGTGCGCATATCCTGACAGAGGTAAAGGATTCCGTCGTCCTGCGTTTTTTGCGCGTAGGCTTCGCCAAGCATCTCGGCGCTTCCGTCGACGCCGATCATATCGTAGCCGCGTGCGGCGAGCACTCGCGTCATTCGTCCCGTACCGCAGGCAAGATCGAGAAGAAGCTCGGGGCGTTTTGCGAGAAATTTTTTAAAGCATTTCTCAAAAAATTCCGCCCACGCCTCGTAGTCGATCGGTTCGCCCATTTTCTCATAAACTCTTGCGATGACGTCGTAGCCCTCGCAACCGTACGTTTCGTTCATTGTTTGATGTCCTTTTCCAAAATTGTAAAGATTCGGTCGATATTTCCCGCGCCCATTACGATCGCGGCATCGCCCTCGCGAAGCTCGGCGAGGAGCATTGCGGCAGCGTTTTCAAGGCTGCCCGCGTAGCTTGCCTTCTCTCCGATGCGCTCGGTGAGATGCTCGGAGCTCACACCGAAGGTATTGATCTCTCTTGCGGCGTAAATATCGACGAAAATTACGCGATCCGCCTCGCCAAAGGCATCGGAAAATTCGTCAAAG
>JAZOSZ010000023.1:0-4713 GCA_045657365.1 Eubacteriales bacterium | reverse complement strand
AGTCAAATAATTTATCTTCTGTTGTTTTAGGATTGGGTTGCTTGCGTATTTTCCTTATAATCCATTGAATTTTTGAAATCACAAAAAATATAGCCAAAATCGGAAACAGCAAAATAGTGAGGAGAAATAATCCTATTTTATGAAAATATACTTTTTTGACATATAACGCACCCTCCCTTCAATGCTTGTTTTATCGCTTGTTTTATCGCCAGTTTCGCATTTGTATTACAAAAGGCTTTGGGCAAAGCCCATACCCCTAAGCTACGCGCGTCCTTAGGCTCTCCCTTTGGGAGAGCTCCCGCGATAGCGGGTGAGAGGGCACTTCCAGCTGCCATCTAACCCTCTCCGTAGGCTACGCCGCCACCTCTCCCAAAAGGAGGGGCCTTTTGTTAGTCCCATTATATCACAAATCGGCAGAGAAAACAATTTCTCTGCCGAAATTTGTTTGTTGCGGGTCGCCGAGGACGTCGACCCCTACAAATGTTGTGTTAAACATCCTTATGAGAAGGAGCCTAAACCGTGTGCTTTTTTGGTAACTTATAAGGTATGATCTCCGAAAATACCGAGATCGGTATAATACGATCGATCGTAAATATCCCATTCAATGCCGACGACCTCGGCGCGCGCCCACAGACCAAGCTCGGTGTCGGGCGAGAAGGGATTATGGTAGCTGTACGAATAATTCGCCGTCCAGGGCAGATGATCGAAGGGATCGTCGTAGCCTTCGCCATAGCCGTATCCCGAAGAAGAATAGGAATCGGACGAAGAATACGAAGAGGAAGAATACGAAGAAGAGGACGAACTCTTTGAGTTATAGGATCTGGCAAGCTCAAGAAGTGCTTGGAATTCCTCTTCCTTTCTTTTGCGTTCGGCTTCTTCGGCTGCCTTCCTTTTTTTGATCGCCGCGTCGACCGCGGCACGCTTTTCGGGATAGAGGATCGATTCGGTCCAGTCGATCGCGTCTAACTTTCGCTGATATCCCGCCTCACAGGATTCACGCGTGCTTCCGAAGGACGAAAGCGGACGCTTTTTGACCTCGTCGCGAAGCTCGTCAAAGAAGAAATTCGTAATGCGGGTGGAAAGATTCTTCGGCGTCGTCAGCTCCTTCGTTACCCAATCGCCCTCGATCGGTGTAGGGGCGGGGCACTTCATAGAGCGAATGGCGTTTTGCATATTCAGTTCTTGCCAATAGAGATCGCGTTTTTCTTCGATGGAGAGAGATCCGTGCCTGATTTTTTGATGCGTGCTTCGCAGCTCTTCCAGCATCGACTTGGCACGGCTCAGATAATCGGTCGTATCTCCGCCCTGACCTTGATAGCGTTCGATCAGAGAGAGAAATTTTTCGGGCGCTTTGGTATCGTAAAGCTCGACGTCGGTCGCAAACCATTGAATGATCCCGATCATCACGGGAATGTTGCGCGGATAGACGCGGTAGGCTTGGATCAGCTCCTTGAAGGACTCTTCACGCTTGTTTTCCGCAAGGAGCTTTTCGCCCGCCAAACCGTGAGCGGTCGAGGACGCAATGCGGTCAACAAGGCCCATTTTGCAACGCTCAAGGATCCGATAGGCGTCTTCTTGCGAGCAAGTGTTCAGTACCTTCAGAGTATCATAAAAATAGTTGGCATAGCGGAATTCCTGCTCGGCTTCGGTTTCGTTGGCTACCGTTTCAAAAAACTCGGTAAAGCCTGTGCAGAGATCAAGAAGCATTTGCTTTCCTCTGGGGGCGATGCGACAGAGATAAGAGATCGCGGCAGTGACGTGATCGAGGTTTTCGTGCGATACCGTAACCTTTTCGTCGGAAAACAGATATTCGCGAATGGCTGCCTCGCTTTTCGCAAGATTTTCCTTGGCTTGTGTTTGGTAATCCTTCAGCGCGGTGCCGCCCGCCGTAAATCTTGTGGCGGTGATTTTGGTATACAGAAGAGGATCGATCGCGTCGGCTTTTCCCAGCGGACGAAGATCGGGAACGGTCTTTCTTGGATTCCTTGTAACGACGAATTCGGCGTTCGCGGGGTGGAAAAGAAGCGCCGTCAGCGTGTCGGGAAGCGTTAGCTCCTTGAGTGAGGTGCAACCCTCGAAGACAAGGCTGTCAAGCTCGGTGAGCGAGTTTGGAAGCGTGATCTTCGTCAAAGCATCACAGTTCATAAAGGCATAGGGCGCAATTTTGGTAACACCGTCGGGGATCATGATCTCGGTGAACTTACAACCGAGAAAAGCTTTTTCACCGATCTCTCGGACGGTCGACGGAATTGTGACGGTCTTCAGCTCGGTTTGTCCCGAGAGTGCGCCCGAAGAAATCCGTTCGACCTCGGCAGGGAAGGTCAGCTCGCGGATTTTTACGGGGATCGGCGGCAGAGCGCGGGGCGCGCCCGTCAAGGTCAGCGAATCGATCTGACCCGAAAAGTGCTCGATCGCGTAGGAATGAATCCACGCACGCTCGGCGCGGCAGACCGTTCTACCTTTCAGCTCTGTGGGCATCACGTACAGCGTCTCCAGACACTTGACGCGCCGCAGGAGTCCCGAGCCGATGTCTTTTACGGCGGCGGGAATCACCAGATGCCGCAAATTTTCGGTGGTGTAAAGAAGATCTTTAGGGAGCTCTTTGACGCCGTGCGGCAGAGAAAGGCTTGTAAGATTTTCGCAAAGACTGAACGCGCCGACCGAAAGAACACATTCGGGTGTTTCCGAACCGCAATAGTAAATCTCGATTTTTTCAAGCTTTGGCGCATAGATCGGACCGAGGTAGGTCAGCGTCGAGGGCAAACGAAGCACACGGGCGTTTGGAAGCATCGAAAGGGTCAGCCGCTTGGTCGAGGCGGGAACGGTAATTTCCTCACCGTCCTGCCGCAGAACGAGCTGTTCCAGCGAGTCGATCCCTTCGAGATGCGTAAAGGAAAGAATTCCGAAAACACTCGGCTTTTTTTGCTGGGGTTCTTCGACAAAGGTGAGCCGAGAAGCCTTTGCGTATCCTTCGCCGCAAAATTTACAATCGATCGTGATATCGGAAATGCCTATGACGGGGTATTTTCCGAGTTTTTTGGGAATCGTCAGCGGATCGTGTACGTTCTTTGCCTTGACGGCAACGATGATCGCTTCTTCCTTTGACGTCAGATTATAATAAAATCCGCGGCTTTCATAAAAACAGCGCTTGTAATGGTTACGGTAGCGCTTTTTGTTTTCCTTTTCCAGCAGGGCAGGGTCTTTTTCAAATAGGAGAACCTTTCCTTCCGACAGAGGGAGATATCTCTCCTGCTCTTTTTTCAGATTGAGTTCCCCTTGTGGGATTTCAGGT
The DNA here is from genome assembly GCA_045657365.1 of Eubacteriales bacterium. Lineage (GTDB taxonomy): Bacteria > Bacillota > Clostridia > Oscillospirales > CAG-272 > HGM12713. The sequence goes on along the minus strand of JAZOSZ010000023.1, from coordinate 1,421 downwards.
TCGTCGTTGTACGCGTGTTGTAGACTGGCATCCAGCTTTTTTAGCTGTTGCTTGTAATAATCGCTCATTCCTACCATTTTTTGTCTTCCTTTCCCAAATTTTAATGTGAAAGTATCTATCCTTACTATCATTGTAACAGAAAAAGTGCGCGATTGCAAGTAGAATTTTCAACAGCGTAAAAGAAGAACACGAAGGATAACAAAAAAACCGCAGAAAATCAATCTGCGGTTTTTGTGTTTTTTTATTTCGTTCCGAAGAGTCGGTCGCCTGCGTCGCCGAGACCGGGAAGAATATATCCGTTCTCGTTGAGGCAACGGTCGAGCGTCGAAACGTAAATGTGAACGTCGGGATGCGCTTCGGCAACCTTGGAAACACCCTCGGGCGCACCGATGTTCGCCATAAACTTGATGTGCTTGCAACCTCTGTCCTTCAGAAGCTGAATTGCGTCACACGCGCTTCCGCCCGTAGCAAGCATCGGATCGACGACAAGAACAAGCTTTTCTTCAATTCCTTCGGGAAGCTTGCAGTAGTAGGACTGCGGCTGAAGCGTTTCTTCGTCACGGTACATACCGATGTGTCCGACACGCGCCGAGGGGAAGAGAACGTGAATTCCGTTGACCATGCCGAGACCCGCGCGGAGAATCGGAACGATCGAGATCGCATTGTCTGCCACCACCGTTTGCGTGCAGGTTTCCAGCGGGGTCTTGACCTCAATCTCGGTCGTGGGAACACCGTCGTGCAATGCTTCGTAAGTCATCAGCGTCGTAATTTCTTCCACCAATTCGCGGAATTCCTTCATACTCGTCTTTTCGTCGCGCAAAATCGCAATTTTGTGACGAATCAGCGGGTGGTCAAAAATGATGACGTTTTCGTAATTTTTCATTGTTTCTTAGTCTTCTTTCTTCTGGAATTTGTGCAACAGAACGTTGACGATAATACCAAGGATCAGAGAACAAGCGATCGCGGTAATGGTTACCTTGCCGTTCGACATTGCCATACCGCCGATACCGGGAATCAGAATCGCGGATACCGTAAAGAGGTTTGCGTTATCCTCAAGATTGACCTTCTGAATCATCTTCAGACCCGAAACGGCAATGAATCCGTACAGAGTGATACAAACGCCGCCCATGACGCATCCGGGAATCGAATCCAGGAAGGCAACGAAGGGGGAAACGAACGAAATCAGAATTGCCATCAGAGCCGTCGTGGTGATGGTAGCGATCGATGCGTTGCGGGTGATTGCGATACATCCAACCGACTCACCGTAGGTCGTGTTGGGGCACCCGCCAAAGAAGGCGCCTGCGATCGAACCGACACCGTCACCCATCAGCGTGCGGTGCAGACCGGGCTCCTCGAGAAGATCCTCTTCAATGATCGAGGAGAGGTTCTTGTGGTCGGCAATGTGCTCGGCAAAAACAACG
>JAZOSZ010000022.1:0-2642 GCA_045657365.1 Eubacteriales bacterium | reverse complement strand
GCGTATTTTGCGTACTGAAACGGCTTCCGGATTCGTGTTATCCTGCCTTGTTTACGTAACGGAGCTTGGCGGTTGAGTAAAATAACGAAAATATTTTTTTGGCTTCTTGGATAATTTGAATACAAAAAATTGTTAAAAATTATTAAAAATTATTAAAAACCTATTGAAAAATCACAAAAAATAGTTTAAAATATAGGATAGTATATACAATTTCTTTGAAAAAAGTTTTTTGCGAGGTTTGTGAACTATGTCTAACAGATTGTTTCAAGGCGTAATTTATCAGATGAAGGATGCTTTTGATCGCGTGATCGGCGTGATCGATGAAAACGGCGTCGTGATCTCTTGCTCGGATTTGGGAAAGATGGGCGACGTTCGTCAGGGCGTTCGTGAGGAGCTTTCTTTTTCGACGGAGTTTATGGCAGTAGACGGATATACGTATCGCTATATGGGCGTCGGTCAGAAGAGCGAATATATCGTCTTCATTGAAGGCGAAGATAAAATGGCAGAGAAGATGTCCAAGCTTCTGGCAATTTCGCTTGGTAATATCAAGAGCCTTTATGATGAAAAGTATGATAAAGGTTCTTTTATTAAAAATATTATTTTGGACAATATTCTGCCCAGTGATATTTATATTAAGTCGAAGGAATTGCATTTCAATACCGAAGAGCTTCGCGTTGTATTCCTGATTAAATTCTTTGGCAAGACCGATATGATGCCCTTTGAGATGCTTCAGAATATGTTCCCCGACAAGTCTAAAGACTACGTTATCAGCGTTGGTGAGCACGATATTGTGTTGGTCAAGGAGCTGAAGCCGGGAACTGAAATGAAGGAAATCGAAAAGCTCGCAATCAATATTGCGGACACGCTTTCTACCGAATTCTACACGAAGGTTGTGATTGGTATTTCGACGATCGTGGACAATATCAAGGATCTGGCAAAGGCGTATCAGGAAGCGCAGGTGGCTCTTGAGGTTGGTAAGGTGTTTGAAACCGAAAAGAACATTATCAGCTATGAAAATCTCGGTATCGGACGCTTGATCTATCAGCTTCCCACCACGCTTTGCGAAATGTTTTTGCAAGAGGTGTTTAAGAAGGGAAGTCTTGAAACCCTTGACAGAGAAACGCTGATGACGATTCAGTGCTTCTTTGAAAACAATCTGAACGTATCCGAAACCTCAAGAAAATTGTTTGTACATAGAAATACGTTGGTATACCGTTTGGAAAAGATCCGCAAGCTGACGGGACTTGATCTGCGTGAGTTTGAACACGCGATTACCTTTAAGGTTGCGCTGATGGTCAGAAAATATCTGGATTCCAAACCTGTGAAATTCTAACGAATTTGATTGCGGAATACTCCGCCACAGCGGAGTATTTCGCTTTTCGATGCTTGTATGACATTTGATTTTTCCGAACGGCAAAAGAAAAACAATAAGGAGAAATTTTTATAGTGTCAGAAAATTTCAAAAACGAAAATAACGAGCAAGGGGCGCAGGAAAAAATCCATTCGCTCTTTGACGATGAGATCATCCCCCCGAAGAAAAAAGAAAAAAAGATTTCGCTTCGTGTGGCAATCTTTTCCGGTGTTGCGATTGCCTTAGCGGCAATGATGCTGACGTATACTTGTCTTCAAAGTGTCTATCGTGAGCGCTTGGCAGAAGCGCAGAAAGCCCATCTGATCTCGGGAGATGACCGATATTATCCATTTGAACTTTTTGATAAGATTTTTTCTCAGATGAGCTTTGAGGAGCTCGATGAGAAAACGATGATGACCGCGGCGCTCAAAGCTTACGTAGAGGCTACGGGCGACCGATATGCCGCATATTATACCGCAGAAGAATACGCCGAAATGATGGCGAGCTCCGAAGGAAAAACACAGGGGATCGGTATCAACGTTTCTTATAATACCATTGAATATTTGGGAAAAACACGTGAGGTCGTTCAGATCTTTCACGTTACGAAGAATTCGCCTGCCGAAAAGGCGGGGATTCGCGCAGGAGACGTGATCTATGCGATTGGACTCAACGGCGCGGACGGGACGGTGGATGCGTTGGGGTATCACGAAGCACTCCGAAAACTGCAAGGAGAGGTGGGAACGGAAGCTTCCTTTACGATCCTTCGCAAGGAAAACGGAGCGTGGGGAGAACCGATTGCTAAAACCGTTTCTCGTAAAGAGATTATTGCGGATTCCGTCTACGGTGCGCCTTCGTCTTCGGGAAAGGTTGGCATTGTTCGTATCGTTCAGTTTGATCTGACGACGCCAAAGCAATTTTGTGATGAGGTGGATCGTTTAAAGTCCGCTGGTTGCGAGAACTTTGTTTTTGACCTTCGCAATAATCCCGGTGGGACGTTACAATCGATCGAAGCGATTCTGAGCTATTTTCTTTCCGAAGGAGACACTTTGATCCGTGTGAAAGATAAGAGCGGAAATGAGAAAATATCAACCGTCAAGGCGGTTACCTATTCCGGAACGTATGCAGGTTGCAGCGTTTTGGAGTCGGACATTGGAAAATATAAGGATTTGTCTGCGGTTGTTTTGTGTAACGGTGCTACGGCGAGTGCGGCGGAACTCTTTACTGCGACCTTCCGAGACTATGAGCTTGGCACAATTGTAGGAACAAAAACCTATGGCAAGGGAAGTATGCA
>JAZOSZ010000021.1:0-6927 GCA_045657365.1 Eubacteriales bacterium | reverse complement strand
TGTTCCTCACCCACAACCTTTGCGGCGGCGCGTTCGACGTGCGCCACGCACGCGGCACAGCTCATTCCTTTGACGGGATATCGAAATTTTTTCATCGTAAACATCCTTGTGGTTTGATATCAAATTACGTTTATATTATATCCACTTTTTCGGGAAAAGTCAAGGGGAATGAGAGGGGTTTTGTTCGTGCGCCAAACGCAGGAATGTTTGAAATTCTACCAATCTGGTAGGGGTCGGCGCCTCGACGACCCGTTTCAAAACGGACGACCGATGGTCGCCCCTACGGGTTTGAGGGCAATCCGCCCTTCGTACGCCGAGGGAAAAATAAAAAGGGACTTTCAAAAGTCCCTTTCTATATCGGTTTATGCTTGCTCGCGAATGAGGTCGGACATATTGTAAAGTCCTGCGCTTTTGCCCGCCAGATACGCGGCGGCGCGGAGTGCGCCTTCGGCAAAGACCTCGCGCGAGGTTGCTGTGTGCGAGATCGTAACGATCTCGTCCTTTCCCGCAAAAATGGCGTCGTGCTCGCCGACGATCGTTCCGCCGCGAATGGCGTGAATTCCGATCTCGGAGCTTTCTCTCTTTTTGCGTACGGCGTGTCGGTCGTAAATAAATTGCGTTTCGTCGCGTTCCTCGGCAATTGCTTCGGCAATCATCAGCGCCGTGCCGCTCGGAGCGTCGAGCTTCTGGTTGTGATGCTTCTCCACGATCTCAATGTCAAACGCGATACCGAGTGTCTTGGCGGCACTGCGGCAAAGCTCAATCATCAGATTGATGCCGATCGACATATTGCGGGAGAAGAAGATCGCCACCTTTTTGGAAGCGTCCTTCATCAGATTCGTTTCCTCTTCGGTATGCCCCGTGGTGGCTACGACGAGGGGCGTGTTCGTTCGTACGGCGTAGTCGAGCAGAGAAGGGAGCGCGGTATGATGCGAAAAATCAACGATGACGTCGGCGCACTCGGGGAAGTCCGAAACACTTGCGTATACGGGGAAGGCGCAGGCGGGAGCAACGGCATCGGCATTGACGTCAACACCCGCAACGACGCGCAGCTCCTCACTTGCTTCACACGCGCGTACGATCGCCTGTCCCATTCGTCCGCCACAGCCGCAGAGAATGATATTGGTCATTTTTGGAAGAATCCTTTCTTTTGGTTTGCGATGAGCTTCTCAGAGCAGTCCGTAGTTCTTCATAATCGAGAGCAGCTTTGCTTTGTTGGCATCGTCCATTTCACAAAGTGGCAGACGCATTTCCACGTCGCACCAGCCAAGCTCTGCCATTGCCGTCTTGACGGGAACGGGGTTGACCTCGCAGAAGAGCGCGTTGATCAGCTTCAGGTAGTGGAGCTGTCTTTCGGTTGCACCGTGGTAGTTGTTGTCCAGACACATCTGAACCATTTCGTGCGTTTCCTTCGGCAATACGTTCGAGAGCACCGAAATGACACCCTTACCGCCGAGCGACATAATCGGAACGATCTGGTCGTCGTTGCCCGAATAAACGTCAAAGCTGTCTCCGCACTCGGAAATCAGCTCGGCAATCGCGCTGATGTTGCCCGAGGCTTCCTTGACGGCGACGATTCTCTCGTGCTTTGCGAGTTCTTTGTATACCGAGAGGGGAATGTTACAGCCCGTACGAGAGGGGACGTTGTAGAGAATGATCGGCTTGTTCGTTTTTTCTGCCGTTTCGAGGAAGCTCTTGACAAGTCCCTTCGGCGTTGCTTTATTATAGTAGGGGGTGACGAGCAGAAGCGCGTCGGCACCGACTTCGCAAGCGTACTGCGAAAGCTCAATGCCGTAGGCGGTGTCGTTCGAACCCGTGCCTGCGATGACGGGAACGCGTCCTGCCACCTTCTCCACGACGTAACGAACGCAGTCGCAGTGCTCCTCGTGCGTCAGCGTTGCCGCTTCGCCCGTTGTGCCTGCTACGACGATCGCATCGATGCTGTTTGCAATCTGATCTTCGATGATCTTTCCGAAATTTTCGTAGTCGATCGCACCCTGCTTGAAGGGAGTCACGATCGCAGTTGCCGCACCTGTAAAAATGGTTTTCTTGAGTTTGCTCATAAGATTCGTCCTTTCTTTGAGAAAAAGAATAAGATTTCATATAAAAATAAAAAAACCGGTTGAAAACCAGCTGTAATTGTACTATAATATAAGTATGACTACTTACGACAACAACAGATAGCTCTCCATCAAACGAAATACGGTTGATGACAATCGATCGGCTATGAACCGACCGACCAGTACATATCCCCGCCGTAGGGCTATGCCTTCGGCAACTCGCCCTCGCAGGACCGTCTCTGCGGCTCGGCAGCCTTGACGGAGTGCGGTGACGCGATGCACCTCTACCATAATTATATGTATCTTTGCAATAATGATAGCATATCTTTCTCCGTATGTCAATAACTTTTTTTGATTTTTTATAAAGGAAATAAGGAAATTTATGATTGTTAACGAAAAAAAGCCAACCGAGCTCCGCACGGCAGATTTTTACTACGATCTCCCCGAAGAGAGAATTGCACAGCACCCCTCGGAGAAACGTGACCATTCGCGTCTGATGGTGCTTGACCGCGCGTCGGGAACGCTCGCGCACCGACGTTTTTACGATATTATCGACTACCTTCGCGAGGGGGACGTCCTCGTCGTCAACGACTCGAAAGTCATTCCCGCGCGGATTTACGGTCACGTTGAGGGCAGAGAAGACGCGCTTCTCGAGCTGCTTTTACTTCGTCAGCGCGACCTTGATACGTGGGAGTGCCTGGTCAAGCCGGGCAAGCGTGCAAGGCTTGGCTCGCGTTCGGTCTTCGGCGGCGGAATCCTTCGGGGCGAGGTGATTGATCTTGTCGAAGAGGGAAACCGTATCATTCGCTTTACCTATGACAAAGAAAAATATGAGAACATTTACGAGGTTCTCAACCTCATCGGTCTGATGCCGCTCCCCCCCTACATCACAGAACAGCTTTCGGACAACAGCCGCTATCAGACGGTCTATGCCCGCGAGGAAGGCTCGGCGGCAGCGCCTACGGCAGGACTGCATTTCACGCCCGAGCTGTTGGAAAAGATCAAGGCAAAGGGCGTGGCGATCGCGCCCGTGATGCTTCACGTCGGACTTGGTACCTTCCGCCCCGTCAAAGCCGATCGCATCGACGAGCACGTGATGCACTCGGAATATTTCTCGGTATCGAAGGCGAGCGCCGATCTTATCAACGAGCGCCGAGCCAAGGGCGGACGGCTCATTTGCGTGGGTACGACCTCGTGCCGCACGATCGAGAGCGTGGCGCGCGAGGACGGAACGATTCCCGCGATGTCGGGCGACACGGGAATTTTCATTTATCCCGGCTACCGCTTTAAGGCAGTCGACGCGCTGATCACGAATTTTCACCTGCCCGAGAGCACGCTTCTGATGCTCGTTTCGGCGTTCTACAACCGTGAAAAGGTGATGGAAGCCTATGAGGTTGCCGTCAAGGACGAGTATCGGTTTTTCTCCTTCGGCGACGCTATGTTCATAGAATAAAAGATATTATTCACGGTAGGGGCGAACTGTGTTCGCCCGCGGGCGTTCGCAGAACGCCCCTACGAAAAAAAATTCCACAATATTTGTGCAACTAACCAATCGGTAAAATCTTATATAACATCAGCATCGTAGACGCGATGTTGATTCAATAAAAAGCAAAGGATAACTATGAACGAAAAAATCATTGCCATTGTCGGGCCGACGGCAAGCGGAAAGAGTGCGCTTGCGCTTGCTCTGGCAGAGAAGCTTCACGGTGAGATCGTTTCCTGCGATTCCATGCAGGTTTACCGCCGAATGAATATTGGAACGGCAAAGCCGACGGCGGACGAGCTTGCACGGGTTAAACATCATCTCGTGGACGTCTGCGAACCCGACGAGGATTTTTCCTGCGCCGACTACGTCAGCCTCGCTTCGCGTGCGATCGGAGAGATCACCTCGCGCAAAAACGTGCCGATCGTTTGCGGCGGAACGGGACTTTACCTTGACGCGCTGTTGCGCAAAAACGACCTTGCGCCCGATACGGTCGACGAAAATTTACGCGCCGAGCTGTGGGCGCACTATGAAGCCGTGGGCGCCGAAGCACTCTGGCGCGAGCTTTTTGCGATCGACCCGAAGAGTGCCGAAGCGACGCATCCGAACAACGTCAAGCGCGTGATCCGTGCGCTGGAGATTTACCGCACGTCGGGTGTGACGAAAACCGAGCTCGATCTTCGCTCGCAAGAGGGCGGAATGCGCTACGACGCGCGGGTACTGTATCTTTCCTACGAAGACCGCGAAGCGCTGTACGACCGCATCAACGCCCGCGTCGACGCGATGATTGCCGAAGGGCTCGTCGAAGAGACCGAAACACTTCGCGCCGAGGGCGTCTTTGAGAAGAACCGCACGGCGGCGCAGGCGATCGGGTATAAGGAAATTCTTCCGTACTGTGAGGGAAAAATTTCGCTCACCGAGGCGGCAGAGGATCTTAAAACGGCGACTCGCCGTTACGCCAAGCGGCAGATCACCTGGTTTTCCGCAAAGCCCTACGCCGAGCCGTTTCGGATTGCCTCGGGCGAGCGCTTTGAAAATGTTTTGAAAAATGCCGAGAAGCTCTTTCAAAATTTTTAAATTTATGGTATAATATATCATATAAAAGTTTTGCAATCAAGCCCCGACGTGTCATCCTTGAGCAAGCCGCCCCGAGATTCTTCGCTTCGCTCAAAAATGACAACGGGGCGGCGCGGAAAATACGATAAGAAGGGGGAGCGGTATGAAGCGACTGAATTTTCCGAAAAAAATTTTGAAAAGCCGCTTGGCTGTCGGGCTTGTGTGTGTGCTCGTGGCGGTCTATACGCTCTATCATCTCATCGGTCTTTTCGATGGAGAAATCGCCACCTACGCGGCGGGCGTGACCACTGAGAAGACGGTGCTTCATTCCAACGGCTATATTTTTCGCGACGAGACGGTGCTGACCGCGTCGGGGGAGCGCGGCATTGCCGATTACGCCGTCTCCGACGGTACGAAGGTCGCCAAGGGGCAAACGCTCGCTACCGTGTATGAGAGCGGTGCGGACAAGCAAAGAGCACTTGCACGGATGGACGCGCAGATCGCTCTGCTCGAAGCGAGCCTTGGCGGCGTTTCGGAAGGAACCGATCCGTCTGAGGTCAAAACGGAACTGAACCGTTCGTACAACGATATGATCAAGCTTCTCGCGGCAGGCGAGAGCGGCGGACTTTCGGAGAATGCCGAGGATTTTCTCGTCGCACTCAATCGCATGGATCTGCTCTGGCAGGGCGAGAAGGCACCTGCCGTAAAAACGCTTGCTTCTTTGCGTGACGCACGGGAGAATCTGCTTGCCTCGTGTGGCGGGAGCAAAGGCTATACGGCAGAAGAGAGCGGTTATTTTACCGCAACGGTCGACGGGTATGAATCTCTCTTTACGATGAGTGCCGTCGAAACGATGACGGGGGACGACTTCTTTGATCTGATCACGCGATTCCCGCAATCGACCGAGGGCGCGTACGGAAAAATTTCGAAAACGAGTGAATGGCGCCTCGTGCTTCCCGTGTCCGAGAAAGAGGCAAAATCCCTCAAAGAGGGCGAGACGTACGAAGGTCTCTTTGAGGAAAACGGAAAGTCGACGCTTCCGCTGACGCTCGAACGAATCGTTGAAGCGCCCGAGCACGATGCGGTGATCGTCATTTTCTCCTGCGACCGACTTTCGGAAAGCTTCGCGATGAACCGCTGTCAGAGTGTGCAGATCACACTCGATTCGGTCAGCGGCATTTACGTGCCGAGATCCGTCGTGCGTCGTGTGGACGGCGTACGCGGTGTCTATATTCTGCGTGGCAACGTCGTGTATTTTCGACAGATCGAGATTCTTTACGAGGAAAACGATTATTACCTCGTCAAGGACGGAATGACGGGCGACGAGCACACGACGTATTTGCAGGTCAACGACCTGATTATTACCAAAGGGAAAAATCTCTTTGACGGAAGGGTGGTAGGATAACTTGTCATTGGATTATATTGAGAAAAATCTGACGGCGATTACGGAAAGAATCCGCGCGGCAGAGACAAAGGCGGGACGCGAAGCAGGCAGCATTACGATGATTGCCGCGGTGAAATACGCCGAGGACGACGAGATTCGAGAGCTTTGCCGTCTTGGCGTACGCGAGCTTGGCGAAAACCGCGTACAGCAGCTTCTCGCACACTACGAAGCACTCGGAGAAGAACGCGAGAAGGTCAAGTTTCACTTTATCGGTTCGCTTCAGACCAACAAGGTCAAATACATCGTTGATAAGGTCACCCTGATTCATTCGCTCGACTCCCTCCGCCTTGCCGACGAAATCGAAAAGCAGGCGGCAAAGCACGGCATCGTGATGGACGTGCTGGTCGAGATCAACAGCGGCGAAGAGGAGAACAAGGGGGGGCTTGCTCCGTCCGAGGTTGAAGATTTTTGCCGTCAGCTCGAGAAATATTCGCACCTGCGACTCTGCGGATTTATGACAATGGCGCCGAAATGTGACGAAAAAGCAGAATATTTGAAATATTTTCAACAAACTTACAAACAAGTTCTTGACATTTGGACAAAAAAATTGCATAATATAAATAGAACCGAAAAACCCCTTCTTTCGATGGGAATGAGCGAGAGCTTTGAAGAAGCGATCGCATCGGGCTCAGATCTGGTTCGGATCGGTCGGAGTCTGTTTTCGGGACGGGAATGAAAAAATAAAATTATAAATAAAATCCGGAGGATGCTATGTTAAAATTCAAGAAGACTGACAATTACGAGGAGTACGAGGAGAACGATGCTTTCATGGATGAAGGCTTTGAGTCGATGGACACCGAGGCTGAGGACGACGTATTCGGCGCGCCCGTAGCTGCTGAGCCTGCTCCCGCATTTGCTGCTCCCACTGCTGCTCTGAAGATCGT
>JAZOSZ010000020.1:0-1753 GCA_045657365.1 Eubacteriales bacterium | reverse complement strand
AATATCTTTTTGAACGAATGATATGAAACGTTACCTACAAAAATTAAAACGGCATATTTCTCCGTTATTGATGATCGTAGGGAGTCTTGCGGGGGTGGTATATTTTTATATCATCCCCCTTTTCTCTAATTTTCGGGAATGTTTTACCGAAGGAGTCAACCAAAAGATTTGGGTAGGATTAAAGAACTTTACGGATTTGTTATCGAACAAAGCATTTCTGCTTGCCGTCCGAAACACCGCACGGTTTTATGCTGTATCCTTTCCGCTTTTGATGATTCTTCCTCTTCTTTTGGCGCTGATCGTCGTTCGCGCAGGGAAAATGACTTCGAAGAAAAATCACGTCTCAGCTTGGTTCAGCCGATTATTCAGTCGGTGCTCGGTGATCTTCACCTTCCCAATCGTCATTCCTTTGGTTTCTATGATGATGGTGTTGGATTCTGTGTTCGGCTATGAAGGTTTATTGAATCTCTGTTTGAAAAGCACGGGACTCACTCCGTTAGATGCGTACACATCATCGTTTTCTTTTGTGTATTTGGTGGTCGTCTTTGTGATTCGGTATTCCGGGTACAACTTTCTGCTTTATCTGGCAGGGCGTGTACGCATACAAAAAATATACTACGAAACTGCTCAGTTGGACGGTGCATCGGATGCCCGTTGTTTCTTTCACATCACCCTTCCGCTCATGATGCCTACGATGTTTCTTTGCTTGGTCGTAACACTCGTTAATTCGTATAAGCTCTTTCGAGAAGCATATATGATCGGTGGAAGTTATCCGCATGAAAGTATTTATATGATCCAGCATTTCATCAACAACAATTTGCATGCGTTGAATTACCATCGTTTGGCGGCGGCTTCGGTGCTGATCCTCATTGTGACATTAGTTGTGATTTTTCTGCTGTTCCTATTCCAGAGACGGGTGGAGGTGAATGAGTGATATGAAACGGATCGTTTCCATTCTGATGTGGGCTTTTCTCATCGTAGCCATACTGGTTTGTTTATACCCTATTGTGTGTCTGATCTCAAACTCATTGGTTCATCCCAACGAATTATCGGGCAGCCTTCCTACATTTTTCAAATTGCCTTCGCTCATCCAATACGAAAGCGCGTTGTTTCGTAATACATCCTTTTTAAGAGCCTTATTCAACTCGCTGTTTCTTTCGGTAGCGATTGCCCTCGGTCAGATTCTTTTCGCCATTCCAGCGGCATTCGTTCTTGCAAAATATCCGTCTCGTTGGGGAAATGTAATCTTTGCCGTGTATTTGGTGTTAGTTCTTCTTCCGTATCAAGTGGTACAGTTGCCTCACTACCTCTTGCTGGAAAAGCTTGGACTTCTGAATACACACCGCGCTGTAATTTTGCCCCAGATCTTTTCTGTGCTTGGAGTATGCATTCTTCGGCAGGGCATGGGGAATGTGGATAATAAGATATTGGATGCGGCGAGGATCGACGGGTGCGGTGAATTTCAACTGCTTGTACGCATGGTGATTCCCGATGCGCTCCCTTCCATTATGACAGCGGCTTTTTTGATTTTTTTGGACACATGGAATATGGTAGAGGCACCGCTGATCTTCTTGAATGACACCGAAAAATATCCGTTGAGCGTACTGTACAATTCCATTTCGGCCTCGGGAACGAATTTTGCCATCGGTGTTATTTGCTTGATTATTCCGTTCTTGCTGTTCGGGCTTGTTGGCGAGCGCTTGAAAGAAGTCGGAGGCCAAGCGGTCTTAGGAAGACAATCCAAGCCCACAAC
>JAZOSZ010000019.1:0-1678 GCA_045657365.1 Eubacteriales bacterium | reverse complement strand
TCATTTTCATAAAATCGCATCTCAAAGCCGTGGTACGTAGTGTCCACGGCTTTGTTCCTTAGAAAGCCGAAAACTGCGCAAAGAAAAAGGAGACACAATCCAAAAAATTGTGTCGCTTTCTTTTGGGTACCTTTTCTTTCCTCGAAAGAAAAGGTATGAATCCAATCCAATGCTAACTAACCTTACTTCAACGGTTCAAAATCTTCTGCACCGTGTTTGCACCAAGGGCAGACGAAATCGGCGGGCAGGGGATCGCCTTCATAGACGTAGCCGCAGATTTTGCAGACCCAGCCTTTTTTAGTATCTTCTTTGGGCTGTGGCTTGGGCTTGACGTTTGCGTGATAGTAGGCATAGGTCATACTTTCCTTGTCGGAGAGGACGCCTGCTTCGGTGACGTCGCAAATGAACATACCGTGCGACCCGAGGTCGACGTACTGGACGACGTTCAGAGAGAGGTAAGCGTTCGTGTGCTTGGGAAGAACGACAAGACCGTTCTCGGAACGGTAGGGATCGCAATCCGCGAACTTATCGACCTCGCGGCCGCTTTGGAATCCGAAATGCTCGAAGACCGAGAAGGGAGCGCTGACGTCGAGGCAGTTGACGTTCATTTTGCCCGACGCCTTGACGGCGTCGTGCGAATAGTTTGTCTTGTTGATCGCAACGGCGACGCGCTTGGGGGAGTCGGTGACCTGCATTACCGTGTTGACGATCAGACCGTTATCCTTCGTGCCGTCGTGGCAGGTGACGACGTAAAGACCGTAGCCGAGACGGAAGAGGGCGGTCATATCCTGCGTGTTCTGAATGGGGAGAGTCATAGGGGTACTCCTTTCTTTTTTGTTTTTTGAATTAAAAGAATATCATCATAAAGGCGACGAGGATCGCCAAAAATCCAAAGTTGAACGCCGAAAACAGAGCAACGTAGGAAAGCGTTTTCGTCGGATTGTGCTTGACGTATTCGCGGAAGGTGATCAGACTTGCCAACGACGCAATGAGCGTTCACGCACCGCCGATATTGACGGCAACGAGCAGGTCGCGGTAGTTATCGGTGAACTGTGAGAGCAGAATTGCCGAGGGAACGTTACTGATGAGCTGACAGGAGAGTGTGCCAAAGAGGAGCGTACTCTTGTCGAGAAGCATCGAGAAGAGTGATCGTACTGCGTCAATACGTGCCATATTTCCCGCGAAGATGAAGAAGAATACGAAGGTGAAAAGCAGGGGATAATCGACATCCCGAAGTGCCTTGCGGTCCATCAGAAGAAGCACCGCGGGAATGATGAGAAGTCCCAGAAAATAAGGGATTCCGCGGAAGACGATCGCGATGGAGAGGGCAAAGAGGACGAGGTAGATCACCGTCTTCTTGGGGTGAAATTCTGCTTTTTCGCTTGGAAGCGAAAGGGGCTCTGCCTTGACGAAGACGAGACACGAGAGAGTGATCAGTGCGACGGAAAGCAGAAAGGGTGGGAGCATAATCGACATAAATTCGCCCGTGGGAATCTCATATTTCGAGTAGAGATAGAGATTTTGCGGATTGCCGAAGGGCGTGAGCATTCCGCCGAGGTTGGCGGCAATGTTCTGCATAATAAAGGTAAACGCCATATACTTTTCCTTGCCCGTCGTCGAGAGGACGAGGTAGCCGAGCGGAAGGAAGGTCAGGAGCGCCATATCGTTGGCAATCAGC
>JAZOSZ010000018.1:0-3501 GCA_045657365.1 Eubacteriales bacterium | reverse complement strand
ATCTTTATTACGGTGGCAATGGTGCTCTTTGCGTTTACCACGCTCATCGGAAACCTCTATTATGTGGAGAAGGGATTTGCCTATCTTCTCGGACGCGTGCCGAGCAAAAGCTTCTTGCGCATCAGCTACGTGATCGCGTCGCTTCTCATCTTCGTGGGCGCGGGACTGAGTGCCGATCTTCTCTGGAGCGTTTCGGATATTATGATGGGTGCGATGACCATTATTAATATCCCCGTGATCGTGATTTTGGGAAAGTACGCAATGCGTGCGTTGAAGGACTACGACCGCCAGCGCAAGGAAGGGAAGGAACCCGTTTTCCACGCAAAAGATATCGACCTGCCGCATAAAACCGATTATTGGCAGGACGAGGAGTAAGATGTATATATAAAAAGCCTCTCCCAATGGGAGAGGTGGATTGCGAAGCAAGACTGAGAGGGAGATCTTAAAAAAACGCCCTCTCAGTCACTTCGTGACAGCTCCCCCGACGGGGGAGCCTTTTTGTTTTACTGCGGATAGGCAAAGGTCTGTTCTTTGGCATTGAGTTTTTCGAGATAGCGCTTCGCCTCGATTTTGGCGGCGTCGAGCGAAAGCTCGCGGTAATTGCCGCATTCCTTTTGCGAGGCGCCGAACATTTCGCCTTCGTGCGCGACGATCTTGGCGAGAACATCCTTGACGATTGCGAGAACCTGCTCGTGCGGAAGTTCGCGGACGAGCAGATAGAATCCCGTACGGCAGCCCATTGGGCCAAAATAGATCACGCGATCCCCGATTTCGGAGTTTCGCACGTAGGTCGCAAACATGTGCTCCAGCGAGTGCATCGTCAGATGGTCCATATAGTCCCCTGCGTTGGGGATTCTCGTGCGAAGGTCGTAGGTGACGACGTCGCCGTCGACGCGAGAAAGATAGATTCCCTCGGTGATTTTGTCGTGATCGACGGTAAAGCTCGTGATTCTTTGAATTTCGTTCATTTGATTTTTAGGTTCCTTTCGTTGCTTTGATGAGGCGGAAGAGTCGGTCAGCCGCATCCTCGTAAAGCTCTTCTGCGCGTGAAATGGCGTCCGAAAGAGGCATCGGGGCATTGACGGTGGGGAGAATCGAGCAGATGCCACAATCGTAGATTGCTTCGGCACCGCTTCCCATGCCACCGACGATGGCGAAGGCGGGAACGCCTGCCGCTTTGGCACGAAGTCCTACACCGCACGCGACCTTTCCGCACGCCGATTGAGAATCCATTCGTCCCTCGCCCGTGATGACAAAATCGGCGTCGCGGAGCAGGGAATCAAAATCGATCAGATCAAGAAGGGTATCAATCCCCGATTTCATCGTAGCCCCCAAAAAGACAAGCAGTGCCGCACCAAGTCCGCCAGCCGCCCCCGCACCTGCGGTGGTTGCCACCGAGATGCCAAGTGTTTGCTCGATGATCGAGGCGTAATGTGTCATTCCCGCTTCGAGGCGAGCGGCAATCTTGGGCGTTGCGCCCTTTTGCGGACCGAACACGAAGGTCGCTCCGCGCTCTCCGACGAGGGGATTGTTGACGTCACACATTACGGTAACGCGGGTGTTTCGGATCTTGGGGTGAAGTCCCGACAGATCGATGCTTGCCACCTTTTCAAGGTCGGCACCAATGCCCGAAAGGGGATTTCCGTCGGCGTCGAGAAATTTCACGCCAAGCGCTGTGAGTGCGCCCATTCCGCCGTCGTTGGTCGCGCTTCCACCAATCGCAACCGTGATGTCACGCGCGCCGTGATCGAGCGCGTGGGCAATCAGCTCACCCGTGCCGTAGGTAGAGGTGAAAAGCGGATTGCGTTCGTCCTCGGAGAGCAAAGGAAGTCCCGAAGCCGCCGCCATTTCCACAATCGCGCGAGTGTCGGAAATTTTTCCGTAATAGGCATTGATCGTCCGCCCCAAAGGATCGTGTACCGAAACGCAGACACGAGAGCCACCCGTACCTGCAAGCACAGCATCGACCGTGCCTTCTCCGCCGTCGGCAGTCAGAATTGCCGAGGTTTCGCAGTCGGGAAAATGCCGACGAGCCACGGCCGTTAAAATATCATTGATCTTCTCCGAGGAAAGACTTCCCTTAAAAGAATCCGAAGCAAAAACGAATTTCATTCTTTGAAAACTCCTTGATGGTTGTTGCTTTTATTATACTATATCCAAGAAGGTTTGTCAAGGAAAGGCAAAACAAAAGACACCGCTTACGCGGTGTCTTTTGTTGGAACTTCGTAAAAAAAGTCGTAGATCCGGCAGTGCAGAAGCTCTGCCAGATAGGGCAAAAGGATGATATCGGGATAGCAGATTTCGTTTTCCCATTTGCAGACTGCTTGCGCTGTGACGCCGAGAAGTCTGCCAAATTCGGATTGCGACATTTGCCTCGTTGCCCGATATTCTTTGATCCTTTTTGCAATCAGGATTCGTGAAACGGTCATTGTCACCTCTTTCGCATCTGATCAAAGTAGCGGAGCACTACCTTGAAGGGTCGGGTTGGGGGCTTTTCGCAACCCAAAAAGCCCCCAAGTTCAGACGTGAATCAAGACCTTTGTGCTTGAAGCTTGGCTCAAGCGACCGCAGGCGAGATATTCGACCTCTGAACAAACGTACTTCTTTTCAACATAACTCGCCTCCTTTCTTTGTATTTGCAATGCATTGCAGTTATAGTATAGCATAAGAAAAAAACGCTGTCAATTGCCTTCGAGGAATTTTCTATCAACCATTGGTTAATGAAATACCGTGTTCGAATCCCCTAGTGTGGTTTTGATACAAAAGAAGCATAGGGGATTCGTTCTTGATTTTTGCTCGTCAAAGAGTGCAGATTTGGTTCTGTATGCCTCGCAAAAATCTTCGGTCACCATTCGCAAACAACTCACCGGGTTGTTTGCTCATTGCGTTCGAATCCCCTACTTTAAGTAAGCGCAAAAGAAACAAGAGGCATACTGTCGTACGCCTCTTGCTTCTTTTGGTGGAGCATAGGGGATTCGAACCCCTGACCCCAACACTGCCAGTGTTGTGCGCTCCCAACTGCGCTAATGCCCCACGCGTATTTTTATTATATACGAAATTTTTCACTTTGTCAACAAGAAAAAATCTTTTTTTGATAAAATTTCAAAAAACTATTTACAAATAATAAAATATATGCTATAATAACTACACATGTCGTTTGCTCGGACCTTGGATCACGGCTACTTGTGTGGCAAATCACCCGCCGAGGCCTGTGTAATCGATGAATTTAAATGCCAAAATGGCAGAAAGGTGAAAAAACCATGTTGAAAGACGAAAAGCAGACAATTATTGAAACCTATGCGACCCACGAAGGTGACACGGGCTCTCCCGAGGTACAGATCGCGATTCTGACCTACAGAATCAACAACCTCACCGAGCACCTGAAGTCCAATCACAAGGACCACCACAGCCGCCGCGGACTTCTGAAGATGGTTGGTCACAGAAGAAACCTTCTGAACTACCTGCAGAAGACCGATATCGAGCGCTACCGTGCGATCATCG
>JAZOSZ010000017.1:0-3239 GCA_045657365.1 Eubacteriales bacterium | reverse complement strand
GGAGAAGATCAAGAAGAAACAAAAAGAAGAAACAAACGACGAAGAATAAAAATCGTATGGCAAAAGCCGCCTCACAGAGGCGGCTTTTTGATATAGTTTTATTGAATCTTCCAATCCCCAGCGTATTCGGAAAGCTTTTCTTTGATTTGGATAAACTTTTCGTTATCGCGCAACCCGTCAAAGACATCGTTTTCCATTTTTCTCAGCAAGCGTGCCGCATCGTTCTCGGAACTATTGGTACTCCAAACGCCGCTTTTCTCTCCTCGAAATACAAGCGACGTTTTTTCTTCATTATATGAAGTAATAAATTTAATCGCGTGTTCTGCCGCCAAGGAAAGATGTTGCAACGCCATTCGCTCATCGTTTCGCTTCATATAATAAACGGCTTGATCTTGGTGAGCATCATAAAGATGAGAATGATAAAATCCGAAATCTCCGTTTTCAAAAAACAGATGCAAGAGCGCAATTCGTTTTTCCTGAAGCGCGGCATATTCTTCCGAGGTATATGCCCATTCTTCGGAATCGAGCTTTGTTTGAAGACCCGACAGCGAATTTGAAAGCATCTGTAACAACTGATAAATCAAGTCTTGTTTCGCAGTATACGACTTGGTTCCGGAATAAATATGTCTGAGTAAGCAATCCTGTGAAACCGCAATATTTGGCATAGAAAACGCCATTCTCTCAGCTTCTTCCAAACGACCTGCATCACGATAGCAAAAACACAACACTTGAATCGCACTATGTCTTTGCGCGTCCTTCGTGCTCTTTGCCAAAAGCATTTCTCCCCATTGGATCGCTTCACCCAAATATCGTTGTTTTTTTCCGGAAGCACCGTATTGACCATAGCTCAAATACATCAAACGGTAAACAATATCCAGATTGTCGGGATATTGTTTTCGTCCATTTTCTAAAATCCGTCTGGCTTCTTCAAAATAGCCCCGACAGGAATATTTTTTGGCTTCTTCGCAAATGGCATCGATCGCCTCTTGCTTTTTCGTCAGATCAATGCCGAGAAGCTCATCGGACGTCACGTCAAACAAATTACAAAGCGGAGCAATCAGCGAAATATCGGGCATTGTTATTTCGGTTTCCCAGCGACTCACCGCTTGCGGGGAAATCGATAACATCTCGGCAAGCTCTTCTTGGGTAAGTTCGCGCTCTCGACGCAATTTTTTGATTGTTTTTCCAAAACTCATAGATCTTGTCTCCTTTAAAAATACTCGTCGGGCCCGACGGTAATTCCATTATACAACAAGCAATTGCAATCGTCAATATCTCGTTAATTGAGAAAAATTCTATTTTAAATTGATTTTTGCAAAAGATTCGAATAAAAAAGCCTTCCCCCGCGGGGGAAGGCTTTTTTATTTCTTACTGTCAAATATTTTTAATATTCTGCCTTAATATGCACGGTATAGAGTGTTCCCATTGCCTCTTCGACGAGGGCGCCAAAATCGAGCTTGTTCTCTTGTACCAGCACCTTTTCGAGCTCGGGCTTAGTGCGAGGGTGGCGAGGGGTAAAGACGGTACAGCAATCCTCATAGGGCTGGATCGAGGTTTCAAAGGTACCGATCTTTCTTGCGATCGTAACGATCTCCTCTTTATCCATTCCGATACAAGGACGGAAGACGGGCAAATTTACTGCCGCGTCGGTCACGCCGAGTGCCTGCATCGTCTGCGAAGCGACCTGACCGAGGCTCTCGCCCGTAATGAGTGCCGAGCATCCCTTTTCTCTTGCGACCTTCTCCGCAATCGTCATCATATAGCGGCGAAGCAGGAGCGTGAAATAATCTTCCTCGCACGCCTTAACAAGCTCTTCCTGAATATGCGTCAGTGACACGACGTGAACGAAAATATCGCCTGCGTATTCCGAAACGATCTGTGCCAGCTCCAGCACTTTCTCTCTTGCTCTTTCGCTCGTATAAGGGAAGGACTCAAAGTGAATCGCATCAAGTCTGACGCCGCGCTTGGCAAGCATCCAACCTGCGACGGGCGAGTCGATACCGCCCGACAGCAGAAGAAGTCCCTTACCGTTACTTCCGACAGGCATACCGCCCGCGCCCTTGAACTGTCCTGCCGAGACGTAAGCGCCAAATTCGCGAATCTCGACCTTGACGATCACGTCGGGGTTATGAACGTCGACACGGATCTGCGGGCACGCCTCGAGAATCACTCCGCCAATGTCGCGGGAGATTTCCATCGAGTCGAGGGCAAACGCCTTATCCGAGCGTTTGGATTCGACCTTAAAGGTTTTCTTTCCCGCAAGGAACTGCGGCACGTATTCCTTTGCCGTCCGCGCAATCGCATCCATATTCTTCTCGCAAACAGCGGCACGTGCGATCGCAACGATACCGAAGACCTTCGATGCCGCCGCAAACATTCCGTCCATATCGGCGTCTTCGTCCTTCGGCTCAATATAGATCGTGCTCTGCGCGCGATAAATATCGAAATTTCCGTACGACGCGGCACGTTTTTTCATTTCACGGCTGAGCATATCCTCAAAGGACTTGCGGTTCGCGCCCTTGAGCACGATCTCACCGTATTTACAAAGTAAAATTTCTTTCATTGATCTTCTTCCTCATTTTCGATTCCGTCGAGTATTCCGAGCTCTTCCAGATCCTCGGGGGGAGTAATCAGCTCGGTCGCCGTATCCAGATGCTCACGAAGCACGAAAATATCGGTACCGAACATAGAAAATCCCGTAATGACCTTCACTGCCGTTCCGCTTCCGCGTTCCCTCAGAAGATAAGGAATCTCAGCGTCGCGGAGAATACTCTCGACGATCATTCGCGAAGGCTCATCGTATACCGTCGTCAGAAGCTCTAAATTTTCATCGTGGGGACTTACCCGATCCAATCCAAACAAAGAATCCATCGTTCTTCCCTTTCGTTTTCTATCGTTTTTTAAGTTTCGTTAATTTGCGTAATAGTTCGGAAACAGAACTTCCCAGACTTTCATACACGCGATCGTATCTGCCGTCGAGGTATGTGCCACGCCGTCCCACTCAATCTCAAAGCACGCCATCGCGTCGGTAAGTGACGCGTGAACGACGTCGGGGCGGTGCTCGTGGGTATAGCGAACGAACTCATTGGCACAGCAACGAATCTTTTCGTGCAGTGCGTCACGTCCTTCGGCGGTATCGTAGATGTATTTAATGTGGCTGTAGTCGGTGGACACACCAAAGGCCACAATGTTGTCGGCATAAGCAAACAGCTCCTTGATGCGGGGCACCAAATCATCCA
>JAZOSZ010000016.1:0-2459 GCA_045657365.1 Eubacteriales bacterium | reverse complement strand
CGGGCGGGGGAGCACTTTTCCTGCTTGCGATGGCAATTCTTGTTCCGATCGGAATCGTGGCAGGCGCGATCTTCTTGCAATATCGAAGAAAAAAAGCATAAATATTTTAAAAAATATTGAAAAAACTATTGCATTTTCATTTAAAATGTGATATAATACATGAGATGATGAGAGTGGGTTTGAAAGAACCCACTCTTAATTGTTAATTTGTCGGTCTTTCGTAAGGAGGTAGAAATGGCAAAGAATACGAGTGTTGCCGAAACCGTTCGCGCGCTTGCCGAGCCGGTTGCCGAGGAGATCGGTTGCTGGGTCTGGGACGTGGAATTCGTCAAGGAAGGCGCAAGACGTATTTTGAGAATCACCATTGATTCCGAAGAGGGAATCACCATTGACGAGTGTGAAAAGATGCACCGCGCGATCGACCCGATCCTCGACGAGGCAGATCCGATCGAAGAGCAGTACTATCTGGAAGTTTCTTCTCCCGGTGTGGAGAGAGAGCTCAGAACCGAGGAACACGTCATCGCGTGTGAGGGGTGGGACGTTGAGGTTCGACTTTACGCACCGATTGACGGAGCAAAAAACTTCCGAGGTGTTTTGCTTCCGCTCGGTGACGAAGGAGAAATCCGCATTGATGCGAACGGTAAGGAGATGACCTTCCCGCGTGCGTCGGTCGCAAAAATCCAAACCTATTTTGAATTTTAAAAGAATTACTATAAATTATACAATTTTAGAAGGATGGAACTGAAATGAACAAGGAATTTTTCGTTGCGCTGGATCTTTTGGAAAAGGAAAAGGGAATTCCCAAGGAATATATGCTTGAAAAGAGCGAAGCGGCATTGCTTTCGGCACTGAGAAAAGAATACGGCAACAGCACGATGATGCGCGTTAACATTGACCCCGTCAAGGAAGACGTAAGAGTTTATTTGCAGAAAGAGGTCGTTGAAGAGGTGACCAATCCTCAGTGCGAGATTGCTCTCGAAGATGCAAAGGCAATCAGTAAAAGACACAAGCTCGGTTCGATTGTTGAGACCGAGGTCAAGACCAAGAATTTGCGCCGTTTGAGTGCGGCTGCCGCAAAATCTGTCATTATTCAAGGCATTCGTGAGGGTGAACGCAAGGTGATGCAGGAATCCTACGAAAATCAGCGAGAGGAAATCATTACAGCGACTGTTCTGAAGGTGGACAGTGAAAACGGAAACGTCGTTCTTGATACGGGAACGGGACGCGCTGTGCTTCTCAAGAGTGAGCAGATTCCCGGTGAGACCTTCTACGTAGACGACAAGATCAAGGTTTTCGTTATGGAAGTCAACAAAGAAGCAAGAGGACCGCTTGTTACGCTTTCGCGCGTACACCCCGGACTCGTTCGCAGAATGTTTGAACTCGAGATTCCCGAAATTCAGGACGGAATCGTAATGGTAAAGGCAGTTGCGCGTGAGGCAGGTTCGCGTACGAAGATCGCCGTTTGGTCGCGTGACGAGGACGTCGATGCCGTTGGTGCTTGTATCGGTGCGCACGGAATGCGTATCAACAGCATCGTTGACGAGCTGGACGGAGAAAAGATCGATATCGTCAAGTACAGCGAGGTTCCCGAGGAATTCGTTGCGGCGGCACTCGCTCCCGCAGAAGTCAAGTCGGTGACCTTCACGGCAGAGCGTATGTGCCGTGTGGTGGTTGATGCGGATCAGCTTTCTCTGGCAATCGGTATGAAGGGTCAGAACGCAAGACTTGCGGCTCGTCTGACCGGAATGAAAATTGATATTAAAGCCGAGTAATCGGCAGGAGATACGAAATGGAACAGCAAAAGGTCAAAAAAATTCCTCAAAGACAGTGCCTTGGCTGTAACGAGCATAAGCCGAAAAAAGAGCTTTTGCGCGTGGTTCGCTCTCCCGAGGGCGAAATTTCGCTTGACTTTACGGGAAAGAAATCTGGCAGAGGCGCGTATATCTGTCATAACGTTCAGTGCTTGAAAAAAGCAAGAAAGGCAAGACGGATTGAACGGAGTCTGGACTGTCAGATTCCCGATGAGGTGTACGATCAGATGGAAAGCGAGCTTGCTGAAAATGAGTGAGCCGAACGAAAAAAAGATTTTGAGCTCGCTGGGACTTTGTGCCAGAGCGGGAAAACTGATTTTCGGTGTTCCGATGATCTGTGACGCAATGCGCCGTGGTGGCGAAGGTGCTCCGAAAATCGTGTTCGAGGCGTCGGATACCTCGGACAACACGCATAAAAAGATTTCCGATAAATGCAACTATTATCAAATTCGACGGGTTCAGCTTTCCTGTGACGGAGCTACGCTTGCTTCGGCGCTTGGGAAAACCTCGTCACTCGCGGCGGTTGCCGTTTCTGACCGTGAGCTTTGCAACCTGATGACGTCGCTCATCGAACAACCTTCAACGGTACTCCAAATCCCCCATTGAACAACCCCAAATCCATAGGAAAGGAAGTCCTTCGCGACCACG
>JAZOSZ010000015.1:0-4971 GCA_045657365.1 Eubacteriales bacterium | reverse complement strand
CTGTTGTTTTCCATAAAATCTCTCCTCCTATATCGTTTCTTGCTGAAAGCAAGCAAATTTCCATTTTTTATTTTATCACAAAAAACGACATTCTACAAGTATTTTTTTGAAAAAAATTTGTACTTTTTTCAGTTTTTTATTTGTGATATTGCGTTCCCTTATTGATCTGAAATCCGCGATAGACAGCTTCCAGCAGAAGCACGCGCATCAGTTGGTGCGGAAAGGTCAGCTTCGACACCGAAAGCCGTGTCCGACACGCCGCCTTTACCCTCTCGGAAAGACCGTAGGAGCTTCCGATGATAAAGCAGATTTCCGAGTTTGTTTCGGCGACTTCGACAAGCTTCTCCGCGAGTTCTTCGGACGAGAGCTGTTTTCCTTCCACGCACATCGCAATCGCATACGCTCTTGACGGAATCTGCCCTAAAATCCGTTCCGCCTCTTTGTCAAGTGCCGTACGGATCTCCGCCTCGGACGGTCGGTCCGAGAGCTTTTCTTCCTTGAGCTGAACCTCTTCAAAGCGGCAAAACGCGCCAAGGCGTTTCTGATATTCTGCCGCGGCGCTTCGCCAATAGTCTTCCTTCAGCGTCCCCACGGTAATGAATTTTACACCGATCATAAAAAATCCCTCACAAAAGTTTTGTCGGACAATCGGGGGCGGCAACGCAAATACAAACGTCGTCTCTGCCCACCGCACAAAGTGCCTCGTTGAGCGCCAGATTCGGCTCGTTGTTTTCCTCGCTCAGATGCGCTAAGAGAATGGATCTCGTACCCGCCTCGGAAAGCTCCGAGCAAAACGCCGCACTGTCGGCATTGGAAAGATGACCATATCGGGAAGCAATTCGTTTTTTCAGTTCATAAGGATAGGAGCCGTTTTGAAGCATTTCCACGTCGTGATTCGATTCGAGGACTACGGCGTCACAGCCGAGAAGTCCTTCGCGCACCTCATCCGACACCACACCGAGGTCGGTCGCAACACCGATCGCGCGCATCTCTTCCCCGTCGAAAAATTCGATACGGTAGCCAACGCTCATTCGACTGTCGTGCGACGTTCGAAAAGAACGCACCGTCAGATTTCCCACCTCAACACAAAAGCTCGGTTCGTGACGAACGAGTCGCGCGTGAATCGGCGCATCGGGGGTACGGTCGAAGATGACCGACGATTCTTTTGTGATATGAATCGGAATTTCGTGATATTTGGCAATAATTTCAAGTGCCGAGGTATGATCGTGATGATCGTGTGTCACGAAAATCGCGTCAATCTCGGAAATATCCGAACCAATCTCTCGAAGCGCGTGACAAAGCGAACGCGCGCTCTTTCCCGCATCGATCAGAAGCGTGTCCTTCCCTACGCGAATAAAGATCGAGTTGCCTTTGGAGCCCGAATAGAGCGATACGATTTTTGGGGTAATTGTTTCAGTCATCGGTTTGCCTCATTTCGTAAAAAGGGTTTCAAAAAACGGAAAAACGAAGAGTTCCAGCGCATCAATAGCAAAGGTAAATACGAAGGCGAAAATCGGAATGATCATCCAACGCGAACGCGACCGTCTTCTCGGACCTTCCAACAAAAACTCTTCCTTTTGCTCCTCGCTCCAATCGTCGGGAAGCATCTCACGCGTCACTCCGCGCTGATAAAATCCGCGGTTGTAAACCACGTATGCCACAAGAAATCCCGTCAAGAGAACCATATACCCGATCAAAACGATTTCAAAATAGGGAAATGTCATCATCACGCGATAAAACAGAAATACCGCCAGCGTGACAAGGAACAACAGAATCAGGCGCTTGATCGCGTCGGGACTCGGTTTTTGAAATTTTTTCGATTTATCCTGCATCTTTTTTCTCCTTTTACCGTTTTAAAGAATTCGGAAGGCACTCTCCGAGCGAATCCGAAGCACCGTGCAAGCTCCCTCGCCAAATACCTCTTCCATTTGTTTGCAAAACGTTCCGAGCATACGAACGGGAACGTAGGCTTGCACCGTTCCCGCAAAGCCGCCGCCGTGAACTCTCCACGCACCGCCGCGAGAAGCCAACAGGGATTCGGCAAGGCACAGCGCCAGAGAAATTCCCTGCTCCGAAGGATTTTTGGATGAATACACGTTCTGCAGGTAGCAGAAGGACGAACGCCCCGAAGCAATGACCTCGGAAAGAAATTCGTCAAAGCGTCCCGCAAGCAGAAGCGATTTTTGGTGCTCTACCCGCTCATTTTCCGCAAAGAAGTGCATCGCACGAAGAAGTGCGCGATCGCCGAGATCTTCACGAAGCGAAGCCAATGACGACAAGAATTCCTCACGGCTTACCTCGCGCAATACGGTTTTCCCCAAGGCATCTGCCACCGCTTTCATTTCGGCAGGAACCGCCGCGTAATCGTCGGTCAGGTCGGCGTGATTTCCACCCGTATTGACAATGCATAGGCGGTATCCCTTCTCGTCAAGATCGAGATCGATCTTCTCGATTTCGGGATCGGTCGATGAAGCGAAATCAATTGCCACCGCACCGCCGAGGGCACAGGCAAGCTGATCCATAAGGCCGCACGGCTTTCCAAAAAATTCACGCTCCGCGAACTGCGAAATCTTTGCCAGCTCCACAAGGCTCACGTTGCCGCAGTAAAATTCATTGAGAATCGTACCGATCATATTTTCAAATACCGCAGACGAGGAAAGTCCCGAGCCCTTCGGCACACAGGACGTCGTATACGCATCAAAGCCCCCCACACGGTAGCCACGCGCAGAAAATCCCGCGCAAATGCCGGCAATCAGCGCCGACGACGTGCCAAAGAGAGCCGGATTCGGCACAAGAGAGGCATCAATTTCCACGATATCCTCGGAAAATCCCTGACTCTTCAGGCGAATGACCGCATCCGAGCGGGGAGATGCCACGGCAATCATATCGAGATCGACCGATGCTGCAAGGACTTTTCCGAAATTATGGTCGGTGTGGTTTCCCGAAAGCTCACTCCGCCCGGGGACCGAAAAAAGTGCGACCTCTCTGTCTTCTCCGTAGAGCGACACAAAGTGTTCTGCCGCCGCCAGATAACGCGCTCTTTGCACATCGAGCACATCTTCTCCGTAAAGGCGAAGCAAAATATCGTCCAACGCTCCGTCAAGGAGAAATTCTATCAGTTCAAACGCTTTCATAAAGCCCCCTTTTGCCACAAAAAACGATATATTTATTATAACATATTCAGGATTTCGGTGCAAGGGATTTTCAAAACTTTTTCCGCGGGAATCGCACAAAAAGCTTGCAATGAAACAAAATTTATAGTATAATAAACAAAAGATTTTGCGAGGGGGACGAAGGCGTGAGTTATTTTAAAAAATTTACCGATTTCTGCACAGGTTTTGCGGCTTTTTCGGCAATTCTCTATCTCTTTCGCCAATTTATGATTGATTCTCCCCGCGACGAAAACGGAGAGCTTCTTTCCTTAGGAGAAAAGCTCAGACAATTCTTTGACCCCGAAATTTTTGCCCGAGATCACAGGCGCTATCTTCTTCTCATCGGTGTTCTGATTCTTTCTGTCACCGTGGCAAGAATCGCGAAAAAGCTGCCCGCCATTCCGTTCGTCGTCTCTCTGATTCCCCTCTCACTCGTTGCCACGATGTGTGCAGAAGAAGCAATTTATGAACGCCCGATGCTCTATCTTCTGCTCTCGGCACTCTCGGTCGCGGGAGCACTTTATGAAACGATTTGCCTTGATCGTGAACAAGGAAGACACCAAACGCATCTTGCCGTCAATCTCTCCCTGACACTCACCGCAATCGTCGTTCTCTGCCTCGATGCCACGCATCTGTGGGGCGTCGCAATGCTTCTGCTCGGCACGGTATCCGTCAGTCTTCTGTTTCGCGAGGTCTATTTTCTTGACGCCGCACTCGCACTCCTTCCCGCAGGGTGGATCACCGTGCTTTACAAAAAAGATGCCATTCCCGTCTGTGCGGAGCTTCTTCTGACGGTCTGCCTTGTCAATCTGATCGCGCGAATTGCTCTGATGCTTTCCTGTCGACCAACGAAAAACACCTAAAAAACCGAAAAAAGCAACACGCTTTTTTCGGTTTTTGTATATTCTTTTCACTTTTGAGAACGATAATAAAAATGCGATTTTATCAGATAATCAAATGATATCAAGGGGGAGCAATGGAAAACAGAACCGATGAAGAAGAATTCTATGAGAAGCTGTGTAAGCTTGCCGAAGAGGATCCCGAGCGAAAGCTTCTTGTACGCGTGAGAAGCGAAGCTGAGATCAAAGCCGCCTACCGAGCCGCCGTGTATGGGAATTTTTCTCTGCTTTTCGGAGAAATTTTCACCAACGAAGAGGCAGAGAACGCCAAGGAAAACGCCAACCGCGCGTTTTGCGAGCTCATTGAGGAAAAGCACGAGTTCAACGGATTTATTCCCAAAGGAATTCTGATCGATACTCCCTTGGCACTTTTCTCAAAGATTTCACCGCAAAGCTTTGATTTTTTCTGTTACGATACCGAAAAGCTCTCCTCTCACCTGATCGGGACGAACGAAGAAAGTATTAGGAAGTATCAAGAAGAGATGCAGATTCTGATTTCAAAAACGGTTGAAGACTCTCCCTTCTGCCATACGATGATTTCACTCACGCCGATCGAACAAGGTATTTGGAACTGTAGTCATTGGAAGTAAAAGCAAGCTTGAAACCTTACTTTTTGAAGCACGGCGTAAGGGATTCGTTCTTGATTTTTGCTCAACATTTCAAATTCCGTTTTTTTGTAATGTTTCGCAAAAATCTTCGGTCACCACTCAAAAACAACACACCGTGTTGTTTTTTCATTGCGTTCGAATCCCTTGTTTGTATGCCGAATGCAAAAAGAAGCATCCTCGATTGAGGATGCTTCTTTTTGGCACGGCGTAAGGGATTCGAACCCCCGACCTTTTGGTTCGTAGCCAAACACTCTATCCAGCTGAGCTAACGCCGCATACACGAAAACGATTGCTCGTTTGTTGCGTGCCTAT
>JAZOSZ010000014.1:0-2261 GCA_045657365.1 Eubacteriales bacterium | reverse complement strand
AAAAATTTACAAATCGTCTATTGTATTTTCTGCCAAAATGCGATATTATAATATGAAGTGTTAGTAAATCCATTCGGAGGTGCGTCTTGTTCGGATACGTCAGAGTCAAGCACACGGAACTGAAGGTCAAGGAATATGAGTTCTATCGCGGAACCTATTGCGGGCTTTGCCGTTCGATGGGCAAATGTACGGGACAGTGCTCCCGCTTTGCACTGAGCTACGACTTTGCATTTCTCGCACTTCTGCGTATCACCTTTGACCGCTCCCCCGTGGAATTTGAGCAAAAGCGCTGTATTGCGCATCCGCTCAAACAACGAAATATGATGAAGCCGAACGCTTCCCTCGCCTATTGTGCAGGCGCGGCGGCACTTCTCAATTACCATAAGATTTGTGACGACCTTGCCGACGAAAAAGGCGTCAAAAAGCTTCGCGCACGCCTCGTCTATCCTTGGTTTTCCCACGCAAGAAAAAAAGCGCTCCGCGCGGGACTTTCTTCTCTTGACGAAAGAATTTCCGAACTGCTCACCGAACTTTCTGCCGTGGAAAACTCCGACGCCAAAAGCGTCGATGCGCCCGCCGAGGTCTTCGGAAAGCTCCTCGCCGCGATTATTTCCCACGGACTTGACGACAAGGACGCCCGCATTGCAAATGCGCTCGGTCACGCCGTAGGAAAATGGATTTACATTGCCGACGCGCTGGACGATTGGCGCGACGATGCAAAAAAGAACCGCTACAACCCATTTTTGAAGCTGTACGACGGCAAGCTTCCCACGAAGGAAGACTATGAAAGCATCGGACTTGCCCTGAAAAACGAGCTTTACGAAGCCGAAGCCGCAGCCGATCTTATGACTTTTGACAACGAGGCAATCGAAGCTCTCGTTTCCAATATTCTGTTTTTAGGTCTCCCCGAGCGAATCCGACAGATTCCCGCCGAGGACGAACCCAAAAACGGCAAGCAATCGAAAGAAAGGACGAAAAAGAACGATGAACGATCCCTATAAGGTGCTTGGCGTCTCCCCCGACGCTTCTGACGACGAAATTAAAAAAGCATACCGCGCCCTTGCGCGTAAATATCACCCCGACAAATACCGCGACAGTGATCTTGCCGATCTTGCCAGTGACAAGATGAAGGAGATCAACGCGGCGTACGAAGAAATTCAAAAGCAAAGAGAAAACGGCGGCGCGAACAACGGCAGATCGCAGGGCGGCTACCAGCAAAGCTATGCAGGCAACCAATCCTCGTCGAATAACCCTCGTTATAACGAGATTCGCCGTCAGATCAATACGGGAAACGTCGCGCAGGCAGAAACGCTTCTGAATAACGTCCCCGTCGACGAGAGAAACGCCGAATGGAATTTCCTGATGGGTTGCGTTTGTGTCCGCGCCAACAACTATGTGGACGCGCAAAGATATTTTGATATTGCTTGCTCCATGGATCCCTATAACAAAGAATACCGTAACGCGCAGGAACAACTCCGTATGAGAGCCAACGGTTACGGCGGTGGCTATAACACGGGACGCTCCTCGGGCGGTTGCTCCGGCTGTGACGTCTGCTCGGGTCTGCTTTGTGCCGACTGTTGCTGTGAATGCTGCGGCGGAGACCTCATCTCCTGCTGTTAAGGAATGCAAGGAGAACCAAAATGACACCTAAAAAAGCGAACGAAACGAATAGTGCGCGTACGAAGAGACTTGCCGTCTGTGCTATGCTTTCGGCTCTCGGCGTCGTCATTCTCGGTATCGGCTCGGTGATCTCGGTAATGGATATCTCTATGGCAGTGATCGCATCTCTGTTCTGTGTCTTCGCTGTCATTGAATACGGCGGAGCTGCGCCGTGGCTTGTCTTTCTCGTTACGGGCATCCTCTCGCTTCTCTTGCCGCAAAAGGCACCTGCCGCGATGTATCTGCTCTTTTTCGGATACTACCCCATTCTGAAGGAAAAATTGGAAAAGCGTCCCAAGGCAATTGCCTGGATTCTCAAGGAAGTGATCTTCCAGGTTGCCCTTGTTGCCATGCTTCTTCTCTACCATTTCCTCTTTCTGGCTTCGGGAACAACGCCCTGGACGATCTACGTCCTTCTCGCCATCATCGCAGAAGTGGTATTCCCCATCTACGATATTGCGCTTACCAGGCTCATTACCCTCTATCTTTTCCGTTTGAGAAAGAGATTCCGAATGAAATAAAAAATCGCATCCAAAACTTGGCGGTACGTAGTGTCCGCCAAGTTTTTTCCTTAGAAAGCCGATGTCTGCACAAAAAAAGGG
>JAZOSZ010000013.1:0-10926 GCA_045657365.1 Eubacteriales bacterium | reverse complement strand
GATGCGGGTCAAAAAGGGAATTACCGTCTTTTTGTAGGGGATCGTGACGTTGATCGCATCAAAATTTCCTTCTTTGAGAAAGGCTTCGACTTCGTCGGGCGCTTTTTCAAAGAGATTGTAAGTATAGTCGGCGAGGGACGCGTGAATCTTCGGAGAAAAGCTGTGCGTCAGATGTTCCCCGAGAAGTCCGCAACGCAGAGAAGAAAATCCTTGTTTCATCAGATCACCTCGGAATACGAGCCGAGATACGAAAATTCGTCGCATTCCTGCTCAAGCTCGGCAAGAAGCCGCGCGAGCTTGTCGGAGTAGACCGAGGCTTCCAGATCGAAATAGAACATAAATTCAAAATCACGGTCGGGAATCGGACGCGATTCAAGCTTGAGAAGGTTGATGCCGAGCGCATTGAAACGCGAGAGAATGCGGTACAGCGCACCGGGCTTGTGGGGCGTTACCACCATCAGGCTCGTGCGGTCGGCACCGGGATAAATTTCAGCTTGGTTGGTAATACAGATAAAGCGGGTATGGTTGTTTCCACTGTTTTGTACCGAAGAGGCGAGTACCGAAAGACCGTACTGTACCGCACAAGAGTGCGAGGAGAGCGAAGCGATGTCGCGTCTGTCGGAGTCGGCGACCATTTGAGCCGCCTTCGCCGTATTTTCCACACGGGTGATTTTTACGTTAGGACCGAGCGAAGCAAGAAAGGCAGAGCATTGGTTGATTGCCTGCTCATGCGAATAAATTTCGCGGATTTCGGAGAGCTTCACGCCCTTCTTTGCCAAAAGATTGTGGTCGATTTTGATGCGAACCGTGCGAACGATACGGAAATTGCGGTCGATCATCAGATCGTACACCTGCTTGACTGAGCCTGCCGTACTGTTTTCAATGGGGAGAACGCCGTAGCGGCAAAGTCCTGCTTCGATCGCGTCAAAGACCTTTTCCCAGTTTGAGAAGAAGAGAATATTCGGCGCGCGGAACAGCTTTTCGGTTGCAATTTGCGAATAGGCGCCTTCTACCCCCTGACACGCAACGAGGGCGCGCTCGGGAAAGAGCTTCGGCGTGTGTTCGAGCGCATCGACGATTTCTTGATAGAGTGCCGTGCTTTTTTCAAGCTTTTGATGTTGATAGGAACGCGAAAGATCGAGAATGGTCGCGTAAAGCGTGCGGGTATAAGCTTCAAAGTCTTCGCCCGAAAGCTCAGAGATCTTTTCGAGGAGCGCACGCTCACGGGACGGATCAAGGACGGGTATGGCATTGGCACGCTTATATTCGGCAACTTCCGCAGAGACGTTCATTCGGCGGAGAAAGAGATTGACCAATTCACGGTCAATCAAATCAATCTCTTCTCGGAGTTCTTTGAGTTCTTTCATAGTTAGTGGTTTCGTCCTTTATTTTTATTTTTTGGCTTGTGAAAGCCGAGATATACCATCAGAAGAATCAAAAGAGGAAAAATCGTAGAGAGTAAAAAAGAAATTTTCAAGTTGTTGCCGCAGGCTTCGGCAATCCACCCTGCCGCTGTCGGGCCGACCAGACAGCCGACGTCACCCGCAAGGGCAAGATAGGCAAAAAGCTTGACTCCGCCAAAGGAGATTTTCGATGCGGCAAGACTGTACGTGCCTGGCCAAAGAATTCCTACCGAAAGTCCGCAGAGCGCACAGCCCGCCAGAGCAACGATCGGACGCGGTGAGAGGGCGGTGATGAGGAAACAGAAGCAGCAGAGAACCGAGGAATACACGATCATCCGAGAAAGCTTGATTTTTCCGCCCGAAAAGGCGTAGCCGATACGTGCCAGACCCATCAGAATCGCAAACAGAAACGGACCGAGCAAGTCGCCCATTGCCTTGGAAACGCCAAGTCCCGATTCGGCAAAGCTGGACGCCCATTGTCCCATTGCTTGCTCGGCGGCACCCGCGCAGAACATCATTACGAAGAAAACCCAGAAAAGTCCCGATCGCAAGAGAGAGCGGTGGGTTTCTCCGTCTTCCTGTTTCAGATGAGAAAGATCGTAAATGGGAACAACGCAAAAGGCAATCGCACCTACCGCGGGGATCAGCGCCCAAAGGCAGGAAAGAATCCGCCAGTGCTCAATGCCGACAAAAGCAAAAAACAGAGTAGAAAGAAGCACGACACCTGCAAGTCCCCAGCTATAAAAGGAGTGAAGAAGACTCATCGCAGAGCTCTTTTCTTCGGTGGGACAGGCTTCTACGATCGGACTGACCAGAACTTCGACAATGCCACCGCCGATCGCGGCAAGCATGACCGAAAGAACAAGTCCAAGATAGGGGGACGGAAGCAGATCGGGAAGCCACGCAAAGCCCGTCATTCCCGCAACCGCACAAAGATGTGCAATGACTACGGTGGCGCGGGGATTGACCTTGTCGGAAAATTTGACCCCCAGCAGATCGCAGATTAACTGTGTCAGAAAGCTGATTGCAATTAAAAGGCTGATCTTTCCGAGAGAAATATCGTAGGTTTTCTCGAAGGTGAGAAAGAGCAGGGGGGCAAAATTGATGGTAATGGCTTGCGTCAGATAACCGACGTACGCGGCTCTGACGGTGTGCCGAGCAGTGAGTTTCATAAAAACCTTTCGTTAGAGAGTATTTGTTTCGTCGAAAAGAAGATCAAAGAGGGCAATCGCCGTGACTGCTTCCAGCACGGGAACGGCGCGGGGCACGATGCAGGGATCGTGACGCCCCTTGATCGAAAGCTTTGTCGGTTGCATCGTTACCATATCCACGCTGTCTTGCTCCAGAGCAATCGAGGGAGTTGGTTTGATCGCAACGCGGAACACGAGGGGCATTCCCGTCGTCATACCGCCTAAGATTCCGCCTGCGCGGTTGGTTTTTGTGACAATTCGGTTGCCTTCGACGGCAAAGGCGTCGTTATTTTGCGACCCGCGAAGCGTCGTGCAGTCAAATCCGTTACCGAATTCTACCCCCTTGACGGCGGGGATTCCGAAAAGAATTTGCGAAAGACGGTTTTCGACACCGAAAAACATATGTTCCCCAAGTCCTGCCGGAAGACCGATTGCGGCACATTCCACCGTGCCGCCGATCGAATCGCCCTCGGTACGAACCTCGGTAATCAGTGTACGCATCGATTCGCCGACTTGTGTATTCAAGACGGGAAACTCCGAGCGCTCACGTAAAAGGTCGAAGTCTGTTTGGGAGACGCTGACAGCGTCAAATCTGTCGTCGACAATCTCTCCGATCGATGAAATATGTGCAGCGATGTGAATGCCGCGCGCGGCAAGCGCTTGCAGGCAAATACCGCCCACAATACAGAGCGGCGCGGTCAGCCGTCCCGAAAAATGTCCGCCGCCACGAAGATCAACCGCTTCTCCGTATTTCATTCTTGCGGCAAAATCGGCGTGCGAAGGGCGGGGAACAAAGCTCGTTGCCGCGTAATCGGAAGAGCGCTGATTTTTATTGCGGATCACCGCGTGCAATGGCTCTCCGTTGAGAACGTAGCGCTCTCCGATGAGTTCTGCCCCGGACAGAAAGATCGGTTCGTCGTCTTCCTTTCGCGGGGTGGCATAAGGGCTATTTCCGGGGGCACGGCGCTTCATCAAAGCAAGAAGTTCCGAGAGATCAAAGGAAAGACCTTTGGGAAATCCCGTGGCAACGATGCCGATCTCGGGATCGTGAGAACCGCCGAACACCGTAATATTGATATTTTTTCCGTAATTTGTTGACATCATACAACCTTTCCGAGCCGAACTTACAGCTCGCCATAACGTAGTCCGAGAGAAGACATATCGTGCCAGAAATCGGGATAGGATTTTGCAACCGCTTCGGCACCGTCCAAGGTCAAAGGGGTGTCGCATACGAGAGAAGCCACGGCGGCACTCATCGCGATCCGATGATCGCGGAACGAAGAAACGAGAGCACCGCGAAGGGTGGAAACTCCTTCGATCAGGAGTCCGTCTGCCTTCTCTTCGATGTTTGCGCCAAGCGCCGAAAGAAGCGCCGCAGTCGCAGTCAGACGGTCGCTTTCCTTCAGACGAAGACGCGAAGCACCCGTGATGACGGTTGTTCCTTTGGCGACCGAAGCGACGACCGCCAACACGGGAACAAGATCGGGAATTTGCGAAGCATCAATCGTAATGCCGCAAAGCTCGTTTGGTGCCACCGTACATTCTCCGTCGCCGAGCGTGACGTTTGCTCCAAAGCGGGAAAGAAGTCCGACAATGGCGAAGTCGCCTTGTTGAGAAACGGGATTTAATCCCGTTACCGTCACAGGGAATTTGCCGATGGCTCCCATACAAAGCGGAAAGGCGGCATTCGACCAGTCGCCTTCAACGAGAACCGAGTCAGGCGAAGAAAGTCCGTGGTTTTCCGAAACCACAAAGAGATTTTCCCGACGTTCCACACGGACGCCAAATTGCCGAAGCGCATCGACCGTCAGTGCAAGATAGGGTTCGGATTCGAGACGTCCGTCGACCGTAATCGAACCTCCCTTGCCCGCAATGGCAAGCGCAAATAAAAGACCGCTGATAAATTGAGAGGAAACGCTGCCGTCGATTCTGAAATTGTTGGTTTGCAAGGTCCCCCGACAAACAAGGGGATTCGTTCCGATCGGGGAAAACGTAATTCCGTTCTTTTCAAGCTCCTCGCGAAGAGGAGAAAGAGGGCGAAGCGGCAAGCGTCCCGACATCAAAAACGAGGCGTTCGCACCTAACATACAAGTTACGGGAACTAAAAAACGTAGCGTCGATCCGCTTTCTCCACAATCGAGCAGAGTACTTTTTTGCAAATCTTGGATCGGGGTGACGAGGTATTCTTTTTCTTTGCGTACGATTGTTGCGCCAAGTGCCGAAAGACAGCGTACCGTTGCCGCAATATCTTCATTGATTTCGTCGCAACGAATTCGCGTTTCGGAATCAGCAAAGGCGGCACAGAGTAAGAGACGGTGCGCGACCGATTTGGACGCGATCGCGGGAATTCTGCCCCCCACCGCCGAGGGAGAAAGCAAAAGCTTCATTTGGACAGTCCTTTCCCGATGAAGGTGCAAAGCTCTCTCACCGAAATGGGATAAAGTCGGGAGTCCCCAATGCCAAAGGGAAGCACAAGCGTTACCGTATTTCCCGTTCGCTTTTTGTCGGATAAAGCAACCTCGGTCAGTTCCTCTGCGGAATACGGACATTCGGTGGGGAGTCCTCTTCGGCGAAGAAGAGAAATCAAGGCCGTAAGATCGTCTTCGGGACAGAGTCCCAGACGCACGGCGGCACGCGTGACGATCACCATTCCGATCGCAACGGCGCTTCCGTGAGATAGCGTCATATTCGAGCAGGCTTCGATCGCGTGACCGATCGTGTGTCCCAGATTGAGAAGCTGTCTCGACCCACGGTCAAATTCGTCGGATTCGACGATTTCTGCCTTGTGCCACACGCAACGGGCAATGATCTCTTCAAGATTCGCTTCAATATCGTCCGATAAACGCTCAAAGAGCTCGCGGTCGTTGATCATACCGTACTTGATGACCTCGGCACAGCCGTCGGCAAAGATTTCACACGGAAGCGTGGTGAGCGTTTTCGTGTCGCAAAGTACGAGAGAGGGCTGGTGAAAAGCACCTGCCAGATTTTTTCCTGCACGAAGATCGACTCCTGTTTTTCCACCGACCGAGGAATCTACGGCGGCAAGGAGTGTGGTGGGAATCTGAATGAAACGGATGCCGCGCAGATAGGTGGCTGCCGCAAAGCCGCAAAGATCACCTACCACGCCGCCACCGAGAGCAACGAGGGCGTCCGAGCGAGTCAGACGGTGTTCTGCCAAGAATTCCCAAAGAGAGACGAGAACCTCGGTATTTTTCGAGGACTCACCGTGCGGGAAAACAAAAGAATCGACAAGAAATCCTGTCTCTTCGAGGGAAGCCTTCGCCTCGTTCAGATAAAGTGAAGCTACCGTGTCGTCCGAGACGATACACAGACGGCAGACGCCGCCGAGTGCTTCCTTGGCAGAAGCTCCGAGATTGGATAAAAGACCTTCGCCAATGAGAATATCATAGGAAATAGAAGCGTGAATCGTTAGCTTTTTCATAAAACATCCTTTATAAGTTTGTTAACCGTCAATTTCTTCCTTCGCAACGCGACCGTCGTGAAGCAAGGAACGAAGCGTCTCGGCATCGTTCGCGGCAATCGCGTTACGATATTCGGTCAGAGAAGAAATGATCGTGTCAAGTTCAAAGATCAAGGGGGCTTTGTTTTCTAAGAAGAGATCGCACCACATCTGCTCGTTGAGCCACGCCACGCGCGTCAGATCTTTATAGCTGCCTGCGGAAAAACCCTTGTGTTCTTTGGCGGTGGGACTTTTGACATAGGCGTTGGAAACAACGTGAGCGAGCTGTGAGGTGAAGGCGATGACGCGATCGTGAGAATCAG
Source organism: Eubacteriales bacterium (assembly GCA_045657365.1). Classification (GTDB taxonomy): domain Bacteria; phylum Bacillota; class Clostridia; order Oscillospirales; family CAG-272; genus HGM12713. The sequence continues at coordinate 4,550 of JAZOSZ010000013.1, read as the reverse complement.
CGTCGGTCACCGAAAATTTGCCAAATTCTGCAGGGGCAAGAAGTGTTCGGATCGAATCCAAAAAGAGAATATCGTCGCAAATCGGGGGAACAAGTACCATAGGCGCCCCTTTGAAAAGCGTTGCTTTGGCGTATTTGATTCCCGAATATTGCGTACCCGCCATCGGATGCCCGCCCACAAAGGTGAAGCCGTACTTTTTCGCAAGGGAAAATCCGCACGCGCAGATTTGCTTTTTCGTTCCGCAAAGATCTATAACTACCGTCTTCGGATCGATGAGGGAGGCGATTCTTTGCAGATATTCGATCGCAGTGCGAGGATAGAGCGCAATGAAAATCAGATCGCAATCGGGAAGGGTAGTTTCGTCAAGGATTCCGTCGCAGATGCCTGCGAGGGTGCAGTAGCCGAGCGTAGGCTCGTGCGCGTCAAAGCCGAGAACTGTGTGTCCTGCCGCCTTGTAGGCTTTTGCCATCGAACCGCCAATGAGTCCGAGACCGCAAATTCCAACCGTCATTGTTTTGCCCCCCCAAGTGCCGAAAGCACTTGATGAACCGATGCCGTGACGTCGGCAAATGCCTCGGGCGTCAGGGATTGAGCACCGTCACAGAGCGCATGGGCGGGATCGTTGTGAACCTCGATCATCAAACCGTCTGCACCGCACGCCGCCGCGGCAAGCGCCATCGGCTTTACCAGACGTGCTACGCCCGTCGCGTGCGAAGGATCGACAATGACGGGAAGATGCGAAAGCTCGTGCAAGAGAGGCACGGCAGAAAGATCGAGCGTGTTTCTTGTGTAGGTTTCAAACGTGCGAATGCCGCGCTCACACAAAATAACGTTTTCGTTACCGCCTGCCATAATGTATTCGGCAGACATCAGAAGCTCCTTGAGCGTGTTGGCAAGTCCGCGCTTGAGAAGAATCGGCTTTTTCGTTCTGCCGAGTTCTTTCAGAAGCTCAAAGTTTTGCATATTGCGGGCGCCTACCTGAATGACGTCAACCTCGTCAAAAAGAGAAAGGTGGTTGGCGTTCATAATTTCGGTTATAATGGGAAGTCCCGTTTCTTTTTTTGCTTCAATCAGAAATTCAATGCCCTCGGCTTTGAGACCCTGAAAATCGTAGGGCGAGGTACGCGGCTTGAACGCACCGCCGCGAAGCATCGTGGCTCCTGCCGCTTTGACGGCACGGGCAATTGCCATGACCTGCTCCTCACTCTCCACCGAGCAAGGACCTGCCATGACGGCGAAAATATTTCCGCCGACCGAGGTGTTTCCTACGGGAATGACACTGTCGTCAGGGTGGAATTTTCGGTTGGCACTTTTGAAGGGCTCGCTGATGCGCTTGACCGATTCAACGATGTCAAGGCTTTCGAGCAGCTCTGCGTCGATTTTTGCCGTGTCGCCCACAAGACCGACCACGGTGTGCAAACTGCCTCGCGAGAGGTGAACTTCAAGCCCCTGGAGCTTGATCCAAGAAGAAAGGTTTTCGATTTGTTCGTCGGTAGTACCCGGCTTTAATACGGCGATCATAAAAAATCTCCTTAAAAAATAATGATATTTTCCGTGTTGGCAAAAGAGCAAAGGGAACACCCACAGAAAAATGAAGCCTTTGCGGTGTTTTTCACCGGAAAGGCTTCAAGAATTTTTATGAAATCGAAAATTCGATTGGATAAAATCAACTGAAACGAAAATCCGCAACAAAAAGCACCTTTATTTTTTCGACTGCGTAAAGCAATAAAAATAAAGGTAATAAAATTTGTTAGCGAAAGAACGGTTCATTGCCTTTTCTCCTTTGATTTCGTTACGTTTAGTTTAGCACGCTAAAGCCTATTTGTCAAGGGCTTTTGCAAAAAAAATCACTCTCACGAAAAATTTTTTTTCGTGAGAGTGAAAAATCAATTATTCGGTGGTGTAGTTATCGAAGTATCCCTGAATGAAGACGATCGGAGTACCCTTGTCGCCCGAACCCGAGGTCAGGTCGCAAAGCGAACCGATCAAGTCGGTGAGCTGACGGGGCGTCGTACCCTCGGATGCCATCTGACCAACGAGGTTGCCGTCCTTTTCCTGAATCTTTGCCTTGATGGCAGCCTTGAGTTCCTCGCCCCAAAGATCCCCGAACTCGTTGTCCGCAAGATACTTCAGCTTAAGCTCGTTGGGCGTACCCTCAAGTCCTGCAGTGTAGGCGGGAGCGACCACCGGGTCGGCAAGCTCCCAGATTTTTCCGACGGGATCCTTGAAGGCACCGTCGCCGTATACCATAACCTCAATGCGCTTACCCGTTGCGGCGAAAAGCTTTGCCTGAATCGCGTCAACGACAGGCTGACAGTCGCGGGGGAAGAGCTTGACCTGATCCTCGGTCGCCTTGTTCGAACCGAGCAGACCGTAATCGGCGTTGTATCCGCTTCCGTTGACGGGAGCGTTCATAATTTCGTCAAGTCCGAGTACAGTTTCAGCACCCGAAGCCTTCAAAATTCTCTTGGTACGTGCTCTCGAGTGAATATCACAGCAGAGAACGTTCTTCGTATAGTCGAGAATTGCCTTGCAGTTGTTCGCAAAAACGATTTCAACGTCAGCACCGCACGCACGGATCAGCGACTCGTAATATTCTACGTAGTCGACACCCGTAAATCTGTGCTTCTCGTAGCCGAACAGCTCACGGTATTTTTCGAGCGTCAGCACGTCGCAGTAAGGGTTTACACCCTTCTCGTCGACAGCGTCCAGACTGATGAGGTGGTTTCCAACCTCGTCCGAAGGATAGGAAAGCATCAAAACGACCTTTTTAACCCCCATCGCAATACCGCGCAAGCAGATAGCAAAGCGGTTGCGGCTCAAAATGGGGAAGATCACACCGACCGTAGCGTCAGCGCCGAACTTGGCTTTGACGTCGGCGGCAATATCCTCTACCGATGCATAGTTGCCCTGAGCGCGGGCAACGATTGCCTCGGTCATAGCAACGATATCTTTGTCGTGGAACTCAAATTTTGCGTCACGTGACGCTTCAAGAACAGATTCGGTGACGATATCAACGATATTGTCGCCGCTCTTGATAATGGGAGCTCTCACTCCGCGCGATACGGTTCCGATCATACGACTCATAGTACATAAACTCCTTATAGATCAAAATAAAACGGGGAAATTGTGACGAAAAACGCCATACAACACTATATTATATCACAATATAAGGTAAAATTCAAGAGAATTTTTTAATTTTTTTAAAAAATACAAAATCAGAGCAGGGAATGAAGAAGCTCTTCATAGGATTTCGGGGAAAGATAGGCGGGCGGTACGTCAAAAACCGTCTTGCAGCCAATCATTCCTTCACGAGCCATACGAGCCAACGCACGCGCGTAGGCAACGATGACCGAGGCAGTGAATTCGGGGTTGGAATCGAGTTTCAGCGAATATTCGATCACGTGGGAATGTTCAAGATTTTTTCCCGTCTTGCCCGTTCGGATCACGAAGCCGCCATGCGGAATGCCCGAATGATCGCGGCGAAGCTCGTCAAGAGAAATAAAGTGAACGACCGTGTCGTAGTCGGCAAAATAGTTCGGCATTTCCTTGATCTCGCGTTCAATGCGAGAAAGGTCGGCACCCTCTTCGGCAACCACGAAGCATTCGCGTAAATGCTTTTCGCGCGTAGAGAGATCGGGACACGAGCCACTGCGAACCGAGGCGAGCGCGTCTTCTTTCGGAATCGTGTATTGCTTGGCGTCAACGACCCCCGCAATGCGGCGAATCGCGTCCGAATGACCTTGGCTCACGCCCTTGCCCCAGAAGGTGTAGTCGCGACCGTCGGGAAGAATCACTCCTGCGAGAAGACGGTTCAGAGAGAACATTCCGGGGTCCCAGCCGACCGAAATCATCGCGGCGTTTCCGCCCTCGCGCGCGGCAGCGTCGACAGCGGCAAAGTGCGCGGGAATATTTGCGTGGGTGTCAAAGGAATCAATTACGCAAAAATGCTTGGCTAGTGTTGGGGTCTGTACGGGAAGATCGGTGGCAGAACCGCCGCAGAGAATCAAAACGTCGATCTTTCCGACAAAAGATAGAATATCGTCTGCCGAAACAACGGGAACTCCCGCCGTACCGATCACGAGCGACGAAGGATTGCGTCTGGTGAAGACCGCAACCAAAGAGAGATCGGGATTTTGAGCGATCGCACATTCAATACCGCGACCGAGATTTCCGTAACCGTAAATACCAATCCGAATAGCCATAAAAACCTGCCTTTCCAAAAGCAAAAATAACAGTATAAGTATAGCACAGATTCTTTGTATTTTCAAGAGAGTTCCCGAAAGTTTTCAAAAAAACGTGCGTCGAGGGCAGAAAGGTGAAATTGCGATAGGCTCGCCTTTTGGGAGAGCGACCAAGAGGGAAAAACAAAAGCGGTCTGCCGAAGCAGACCGCCTGTGTTTTTGATTTTAAATCGAAGATTATTCTCCGTCTTCCCAATCCATAAAGGACCCGAGACCCGAAGCCGTAATGACGTCGGCAACAGAAAGAGAAATCATTTCAATCTTTGCTGCTTCATAAGCTTTCATCATTCGTACCCCCTTATGCCT
>JAZOSZ010000012.1:0-7067 GCA_045657365.1 Eubacteriales bacterium | reverse complement strand
TGTCCTCCATCGGACATCCCCTGATGGGCGATACCTTGTACGGTGGCGGCGGAACGGCGTTTGAAAAGGCACACGCGAAGCTCCTCTCGGGGCAATGCCTTGTGGCGGCAAAGCTGATTTTAACGCATCCAAGAAGCGGCGTCGAGATGACCTTTGAGATCCCGCTTCCCGAGGATTTCGAAACGCTTCTCGCACTTTTGCGGAAGGAATGTGAATAAAAGAGCGGTAAGATCATTTGATGTCCGATAACGAAGGTTTATCACAAAACAACGGTCTTCTTATCGAAGAATGGCATAAAAATAGCCTCTCCTTTTGGGAGAGGTGGCACGCCGAGTTTTCGTAAGAAAACTCGCAACGAAGCGAAGCGAAGTATGTAGCGTGACGGAGAGGGTTCTTGACGGAATGCCCTCTCAGTCACCTTACGGTGACAGCTCCCCCAAAGGGGGAGCCTTTTTTGTTTCTGACTGTCAAAAATTTAAAACTTCGTTATCGGTGCTGATATGAATTTGCCGCTCTTTTATTGCATTTTCCGTTCCTTTATGTTATAATGGACACGAAAAACAGATCCAAGGAGATTTTTCTGATGTGTATCATTGCAGGCTATGCGGGTTCTCGTCGCGCGGCACCGATTCTGATTGAAATGTTAAAGAAAACCGAATATATCGACGGCGGTCTTAGCACGGGAATCGCAACGATTCACGAGGGCAAGCTCCATTGGCGAAAGGTCATCGGCGACGTGGACGAATTGCTTCGCTCGACCGATGCGATCGATCTCCCCGGCACGGTGGGATTGATTCATTCGCGTACGGCGGGCAATTATATTGAGCATGCGCACCCCTTTCTTTCTGCCGATGCGCGCGGCGCGTTTGTGCTCAACGGAACCTTTCGCGATGCGCTTTGTCCCGAATTTTTTGCTGCCTTTGACGCGGCAATGACCGATCTGTACCGTCGCGGTCTTCCCGTGCGTAGCGGAGTGGTGACCGACAAGCCGAAGTGGAATCTTCCTCTGCCCGACGGTCGCGGCTTCCACCCCTCGGAATATTACGCGCTGACGGTGGGAGAAACGATGGCGGCTGCCAAGGATGGCGAGGAAAAGCAAACGATGGCACGCGCCTTCCGTGACACTTTGGGCAGTATTCCCGCCGATATTATTATGCTCGGTGTACACGAGCGCACGCCCGACACGATCACGGTCGGAACGCTGAGCCGTCCGATGTTTTTTGGCGTTGGTGAGGGAGAGGTTTATCTTTCGACCACCCCGATCTCGTTTCCCGACACGTTTGTAAATATACCGATTACCTTGCTTCCGCCTACGAGCGTGGCGCAGGTCACGGCGGGCGGTGTGACGCTTTGCTCGACGACGATGGACGGCGTCCGTGTAGAGCAAGCTGATGCGCGCACCAAAAAGCTCTTTTATGATCGAATCGAGGCAATCCTTTCGACGGCAACCGAAGCCGATCCCAAGTCGATTTACGATTTTCCCGCCTACGAGGAGTGGCGCGACGCGTGGCACGAGCCGATGGTGGACAGTAAATTTGCTTCCCCCACGGGCTGTTTCAAGCCGTATGTTGTCCTGATCTATGAAATCCTTTGGAGCTTTTACCGCGAGAGACGTCTCAAGAGCCGTATCATCGATCAAAACGGAACGCTTCGCACAGGATTTTGGTTCAAAGGTGAAACGTTAAAACATTAAAAAGAGAAAGGAAATATGATGAAAGGTAAATTTTCCGGGATCGTCCTTGCGACCGACCTTGACGGAACCTTTCTGACCAAGGATTCCGAGGGGCGGCGCCGTAATCTCGAGGCGATCGAATATTTTAAGGAAAACGGCGGTCACTTTACTTTTGCCACGGGACGCGCTTATTTCAACGTGGTGGGCGAGGATTATTTTACGCCCTCGAAGCTGCTCAATCTTCCCGCCGCCGTAGGCAACGGCTCGGTACTGTATGACTACGCGACCGAGCACCCCGTTTGGAAAGCCAACACGCCGCGCGAGCTTCTCTGCGAATTGTACGGCGAAATGAAGCGTCTTTCCCCGAGTGCCGTTTTGACACCAAAGTGGGAAGAGCCGCTGGGGGAACCTGATACTTGGCGCGAGGGTGATTTTTATAAGTTGGATATTCGTGATGAACACGGAAAGCTCGACAAATTGATCGATGCGCTGTCGCAAAAATTCGGCACGCGCCTTGTCTTCACAAAATCGGCAGAGGATTGCTTTGATGTGCAGGCGGTTGCCTACACGAAGGCAATGTGTCTGCGCAAGCTCTGTGAGCTGTATTTTGACAATTCTGCGACGCTTTGCGTAGCAGGGGACTATTTAAACGACCTTGCGATGATGCGCGAAGCCGATTTTGCCTTTTGCCCCGAAAACGCCGCGGACGAGATCAAAGAGATTTCCCACGCGGTACTTTGTCACCACAACGAGGGGTTGATGGCGGATGTCGTGACAATGCTGGAACAAATGATCGAACAAGGAGTTTTATGAAAAAATTTGAACATATCGTGCTCGCGACCGATCTTGACGGCACGTTTTTAACCAAAGACCCCGAGGGACGCCGCCGAAATCTCGAGGCGATCGAATATTTTAAGGAAAACGGCGGTCACTTTACTTTTGCCACGGGACGTTATTACAACGCCGTGTTCGGCGGCAGTTATTTTCGTACCGAAGAACTGCTCAATCTCCCTGCGGTGACGGGCAACGGCTCGTGTCTTTACGATTACGCGAAGGGAAGGGCGCTCGAGCAGACGCCGATTCCCTATGAGCTGGTTCGCGAGCTGTATTTTGAAATGAAACGCTTCGCGCCGACGTCGGGGGTGCGCGCCATTACCGACGAAGCGGTGGTCTATACCGAGCTTTCCAATCCGATGATGGAAGCTGATTTCGCGTGGCTCTCCGACAAGCGCGAGTCGCGCCTTTTGACGATCGACGAGTGGCGCCCGTACGGACTCTACAAGCTCGCGATCCGCGACGAGCTTCCCATTGTGAACGAGTTAAAGCCTTACCTTGCCGAGCGCTTCCGCGGACGGCTCGAAATTTCTCAGTCCGACGATACTCTCATCGACGTCCAAACCCTCGGCGTCACCAAGGCGCGCGGTCTTCGCCGCCTCTGCGAGCTTTGCTTCGATGCCCCCGTGACACTTTGCGTGGCAGGGGACTACGATAATGACCTCGAAATGATGCGCGATGCCGACCTTGCCTTCTGCCCCGCCAACGCCGTGGACGAAGTCAAAGCCGTCTGCCGCGCGACGCTCTGCCACCACGATCGCGGCGTCATTGCCGATATTGTGGCGTGGTTAGATCGTTGAGGCGGGGGAGTACCTTTTTTGGAAAAGAAAAGGTACCCAAAAGAAAACGACACGGAATTTGTGGATTTTGTAGCCGTATGGGGACGTGGCTTTATTTCCTAAAATTTTCTCAAAAAATTCTTGCGGATGATTGACATACGCAAGAAAATGTGCTATAATAAATCAAACCATTTTATTTTGGAGGCATTAGAAAATGAAACATATTCAGACTCTGAACACCAAGAACCTCTGCGAAAGCGCAAAGAACGGCGGTTGCGGCGAGTGCCAGACCTCGTGTCAGTCTGCTTGCAAGACCAGCTGCGGTATTGCAAATCAGCAGTGCGAAAACGCAAAGCAGGACTAATTGGTTCTACGGAAAATGCCGCCGTCGAGGCGGCATTTTTCCTTGAAGAAAAGGAGATTTTATTATGATTCACCGTTATCAGTTGGGCGGACTGAACATCGTCCTGGATATTTATTCGGGTTCGGTACACGTCGTGGACGAGATTGCCTACGACGCGATCGGACGCTATGAAGACACCGAGCGCGAGGAGCTTCTTTCCTATCTTTGGGACACCTATGGCGACCGAGAGGACGTCACGCGCGAGGAACTCGAGGAGCTCTACGCTCAGATCGGGGAGCTCGAGGCTTCGGGCAGACTTTTTGCGCCCGACACCTTCCGCGAGAAGGCGGGCGACCTGAAAAAGAAGACGTCGGGCGTCGTCAAGGCACTTTGTCTGCATATCGCGCATACCTGCAACCTCGACTGCTCCTACTGTTTTGCAAGTCAGGGAAAATATCACGGCGAACGTGCGCTGATGAGCCTTGAGGCCGGTAAGCGCGCACTCGATTTTCTGATCGAACGTTCGGGAACGCGAAGAAATCTTGAGGTCGACTTTTTCGGCGGCGAGCCGCTGATGAACTTTGAGGTCGTCAAGGAGCTGGTGGCGTATGCCCGTGTGCGTGAAAAGGAGTGCGGAAAGAATTTCCGCTTTACCCTGACCACCAACGGAATGCTCATCGACGACGACGTGATCGACTTTGCCAACCGTGAGTGCTCAAACGTCGTGTTGAGCCTTGACGGACGAAAGGAAATCCACGACCGATTCCGTGTCGACCACGCAGGCAGAGGAAGTTTTGATACGATCGTTCCCAAATTCCAGAAGCTTGTCGAGGCACGCGATGGCAAGAATTACTATATGCGAGGTACCTTTACGCACGCCAATCCCGATTTTCTGAAGGATATTGAGGTGATGCTCTCTCTCGGCTTCCGCGAGCTGAGTATGGAGCCCGTCGTCTGTGCGCCCGACGATCCGTCGGCACTGACCGAGGAAGATCTTCCGATCGTGATGGAGCAGTACGAAAAGCTTGCCGAGCTGATGCTGAAATGTCACAGAGAAGGCAATCCCTTTACCTGCTATCATTATATGATTGACCTTTCGGGTGGTCCGTGGATTTACAAGCGTATTTCCGGCTGTGGCTCGGTTACCGAATATATGGCGGTGACGCCGTGGGGCGACCTCTATCCCTGCCACCAGTTTGTCGGTGAGGAGAAATTCAAGCTCGGCAACGTTTTTGACGGAGTGGACAATCACGAGATTCAGGGCGAGTTTGAGACTTGTAACGTCTATGCGCGTCCCGAATGTGCCGACTGCTGGGCAAAGCTTTATTGCTCGGGCGGCTGTGCGGCAAACGCCTACCACGCCACGGGTTCGGTTACGGGCGTGTACGCCACGGGCTGTGAGCTCTTCCGCAAGAGAATGGAATGTGCCATTATGCTCGAAGCGGCAAAGACGCTTGGGAGCAACGAATGACGACGCCGATCTGTAAGTTCGTGCGGGAGTACGCCGAAAAAAATCCTCTTCGTTTCCACATGCCGGGGCATAAGGGCGCGTCAATTCTCGGAGTTGAGGCACTCGATCTGACCGAGGTTGCGGGCGCTGACGTGCTGTATGCGCCGAGCGGTATCATCCGTGAAAGTCAGGACAATGCCGCGCGCCTCTTTGGTGCGGCGAAAACGCTCTATTCGACCGAGGGCTCGTCCCTCTCGATTCGTGCCATGCTTTCGCTCACCTGCCTTTATGCCAAAGAGCAGGGGCGAGAAAAGTGCCGCATTGCGGCAGGCAGAAACGCGCATAAGACACTGATGAGTGCCGCCGCACTGTTGGACTTTGACATCGATTGGCTTTATGGGGAAGACTTGCTCTCCTGCCGTTTGGACGCAGATGCGATCGAAGAATATTTCACCGCCTGCCCCGAGCTTCCTACTGCCGTTTATCTGACGAGTCCCGATTATCTTGGCAATACGGTGAATATTGCGTCGATCGCAAGAATCTGTCACGAGCGCGGCGTCCTGCTTCTCGTGGATAACGCGCACGGCGCGTATCTGAAATTTTTGTCCACCGACGTACATCCGATTACGCTCGGCGCCGACGCGTCGTGTGATTCGGCGCACAAAACGCTTCCCGCCCTGACGGGATGCGGCTATCTCCACCTTTCGGAGTGCGCACCGAAGATCTTCTTCGAGCAAGCTGAGGCGGCAATGTCTCTCTTTGCTTCGACCAGTCCGTCGTATCTGCTTTTGCAGTCGCTCGACGCGCTCAACGCAAGACTCTCGGACGGCTATGCCGAGGAGCTTTCTCGGCTTTGCCAAACGACTGCGGAGCTTCGTGCGGCACTTGTCGGACAGGGATACTCGCTTCTCGGAGACGAGCCGACCAAGCTTACGGTTGCGCCGAAATCCTACGGATATACGGGCGAGGAGCTTTCCGCCCTTCTTTGGGAGCAGGGAATCGTGTGCGAATTTTGCGACCGTGATGTTCTCGTGATGATGCTCGCACCCGAAAATCTTTCCCGCATCGACGAGCTAAAGCGAGCGCTTTTGGCAGTTCCGCGCAAAATGCCGATCGAAGAAATCGCACCGACGCCAAGTCGAGCCGTTCGTGCAATGAGTGTTCGCGAGGCAACCTTTGCCGCTCGTGAACGGCTGTCCGTCGAAGCCTGCCTCGGACGCGTGCTTGCGTCGATGAGCGTGTCCTGTCCGCCCGCCGTTCCCGTCGCCGTCTGCGGTGAGATCATCGACGAGCAGACCATCGCTTGCCTCAAATATTACGGCGTTACCGAGTGTGAGGTCGTAGGGACGCGGTTTATGTGGGGCTAGCCCCACACCCCTACGGGTCGTCGAGGACGTCGACCCCTACGGTTTTGTGCCAATCATTTTCATAAAATCGCATCTCAAAGCCGTGGTACGTAGTGTCCACGGCTTTGTTCCTTAGAAAGCCGAAAACTGCGCAAAGAAAAAGGCGACACAATCCAAAAAATTGTGTCGCTTTCTTTTGGGTCCCTTTTCTTTCCTCGAAAGAAAAGGGACAAATCCAATCCAAACTAATTAATTAAACAAAACTGACGGATAATTTCAGCCTCAGAGAAGTTTTCGCGGACGCCGCAAATGAGCTGATAGGATTCGTGCCCTTTGCCTGCGAGGAGAATGATATCGCCGCGCTCGGAGTGTGTGAGTGCGTACTCGATCGCTTTTCGGCGGTCGGCAATGGCGATATAGGGGCAGGTACCGTTCGTAAAGTAGGTGGCAATCTCGCCGATGATGGCGGACGGCGGTTCGCTATCGGGGTTGTCCGAGGTCAGAATACAGAAATCGGCGTCACGCGAGGCAACGAGGCCAAGCTCGGCGCGGCGGTTTCTCGTACGACCGCCTACTGAGCCGAAGAGGCAGATGAGGCGGTTGGGCTCATAGGCGCGAAGCGCCTGACGCGCCGCTTTAAGGC
>JAZOSZ010000011.1:0-6158 GCA_045657365.1 Eubacteriales bacterium | reverse complement strand
CGTCAGCTCCCTTTACACAAGGGAGCCTTTGGTATGTGCATCCCGAAAGTCCGTCTTCTTTTCCTGACAAGCGCTGCTTTTGCGGAGACAAATGCTTATTGTTACGCTAAACCCACAACACTCAACCTGCGGTTGATACGCTTTGCGAAAATTTTTTTAAAAAGCTATTTATAGTTGGTCTTATTTTATGTATAATGTAATTGGGATGCAAAAATTATTGACAGTAAGGATAATGATATGCAAAAAATAGAACCTAAAAAAATAAAAAACTTACGAGTGCATCAAGGATTATCACAGCAAGAATTGTCTCGTCTTCTCGGAATAAGTGATAGGGCAATTTCAAAATGGGAATTGGGATATTCACAACCTTCCGCAAATCATCTCATAGCATTGGCGCAGATCTTTGGCGCAAACATAGAGGATTTTTTATCTACCGTTGAAATAAAAAAAGAAGAAATTCAGGGCATGAAATCGCTTGTTGAGCTTTTCAAGATTGGGAAAGGTCCTTCAAGTTCGCACACTATGGGTCCCGAACGAGCTTGCAAAGTATTTATGGAACAACATCCTGAAATTAATGAATTTCAAGTTGTTTTGTACGGATCACTTGCAAAAACAGGTAAAGGACACGGTACGGACGAAGTAATTAAAAAAACGTTTTTGCCTTTTTCATGTGACGTAGTTTTTAATTTTACAAAAACTGATATTCCACATCCCAACACCATGGATATCATCGGATTGAAAAGTGGAATCGAGATAACAAAAGCACGAGTAATGAGCATTGGCGGTGGAAGTATTTTGTTTGAAAACGAAAGCATAGTTCAAACGCCTGATATATATCATGAGCATACATTCAGTGACATTGCATCTTATTGTAAGGCACATTCCATTCGTCTGTGGCAATATGCTGTAGAACGGGAAGCTCCTGACTTTTGGGATTATATGAATCAAGTTTGGAATGCTATGAAGACTTCTATTGTTGGCGGTCTTGAAGATGAGGGTGTCTTGCCGGGAGGACTATCAGTAAAGAAAAAGGCAAAATCTCTTTTTCTCAGTCAGCACATAGATGAAAGTGCGGAAACACGTGAAAACCGTATGGTTTGTTCATTTGCGTTTGCGGTCAGTGAACAAAACGCATCAGGCGAGCAAATCGTAACAGCACCTACATGTGGTGCTGCGGGAGTGTTACCAGCAGTCCTTTATTATCAACAGCAAAAAAACGGATACAGCGATAGACAAATTTTGCAAGCTCTTATTACTGCGGGAATTGTTGGCAATTTAATTAAAACAAACGCATCAATTTCAGGGGCGGAATGTGGTTGTCAAGCCGAAATCGGCAGTGCGTGTGCGATGGCGGCAGCAGCGTTGGGAGAATTATTTTTGCTCGATATTGAAAAAATCGAATATGCTGCTGAAATTGCAATCGAACATCATCTTGGGCTTACCTGCGATCCGATCTGCGGTCTTGTTCAAATTCCATGTATTGAGCGAAATGCCGTTGCTGCCATGCGTGCAATCAACGCAGTAAGTCTTGCAAGCTTTTTGTGGGACTCGCGCAAAATTTCTCTTGATAAAGTGATCAAAACCATGAAAGAAACCGGACGAGATCTATCTGCGCCCTACAAAGAAACATCAGAAGCCGGACTTGCTAAAATTGTGTTTTAAAATAATTTGGCGTTGTGTTTTCCAAAACACAACGCCAATTCTGTTTTTGCACCAAGTCTGCTCTATCGCAGGCACGCCAATTCGTGAGCTTTTTTCTTTACTGTAAATCACTGTGATAAATCGGATCCTGCCATTCTTCGACGGTTCCTTTTTTCAAAAAGCATCTTGGAACGCGGCTTGTCAAAGCGCAAACCACCTCATAGGAGATCGTTCCATTGCGCTCGGCAATCGCTTCGGCAGAACATTTTTCGTCTTTGCCAAATACAATGACCTCATATCCTAACTCGCAAGGAAGATCAGTAACGTCAAGCATCGTCTGATCCATACAAACGTTACCAACGATGGGTGCAAACTTCCCTGCCACGAGCATTCCCCCGCCCGACAGTCGGTTGGCTCTCCAAAATCCATCTCCGTAGCCGATCGGCACGGTAGCAATTTGTCTTTGCTCCGAAGCGATAAAACGTCGTCCGTAGCCGACACTTTCCCCGATCTCAAGCTTTTTGAGGTGCGACACCACCGATTTCAAGGTCATCACGGGAGCAATCCCGAGATCGCCCGACAATCGGGATGCCAATCCATAAAGCACGATTCCCAAGCGTACCATATTAAAAATATTAAAAGAAGAAGCGTTTTTCCCAAGCGCCGCGGCGCTGTTGGCACAGTGACGAAGTTCAAAGGTAAGACCGTGGCTTTCAAGGATTTCGATCGCTTTTGCAAACTGCGCGATCTGCTCCTCGGTAAATTTTTCTCCTTCTTCGTTAGGATCATCTGCCGTTGCAAAATGTGTAAAGATTCCTTCGGGCAAAAGTTCGTTTCGTTGACAAATTTCCCACACCTTGTCGAGCTCGTGGTCACCGTCTTTGCGACAAAGAAAACCGATTCGTCCCATTCCCGTATCAAGCTTGATATGAATTTTGATACGAACATCTGCCATTTTGGCGGCGTTCGCAAGATTCCTTCCGTATTCGTAAGAAAAAACGCACTGCGTAATATGATATTTTGCCAAGAGTGTTGCCGCTTCTACGGGAGTATATCCCAAAATTAAGATGGGAGAATTGATTTTATTTTCACGAAGCTGCAACGCTTCTTCCAGCGTAGCAACCGCGAGATAATCCGTCCCCAACGATTCGTATAGCTTTGCCATAGGGACTGCACCGTGCCCATACGCATTGGACTTTACGACACAGCAAACTTTCTGTTTCGGATCGATCAATTGACGCAGGATCAAGTAATTTTGCTTCGCTTGATCCAAATCAATCTCTGCCCAGCTCCGACGACGGATATCTTGTTCGCTAATTTTCACTTTTTTGTTCCTTTCTTTGCCAAGCCAACAAAACAATTCGTTCGGTCAATTCTTCAAACGAAATACCGATATGTCTTGCCGAATCGGGAAAAAGACTCATTTCGGTCATTCCGGGCAAGGTATTGACCTCGATGATCATAGGCTCACCCGTTTGATCCAAAATAAAATCGATTCGCGCAAGACCTCGACAACCAAGCACGCGGTATACTTCCTTTCCGATCTCGTTGATTTTTTCAGTCACGTTCTCGGAAATTCGCGCGGGAATGATATGATGACACATTCCTGCGGTATATTTTGCCTCGTAATCATAAAATTCGTTTTCCGAGGTAATTTCAATCACAGGAAGCACCGTTAATTCATCATTACCGAGAACAGGTAGCGTCAGCTCTATGCCTTCGACAAAGGTTTCGGCAAGAAGATCATCCCCCAAGGCAAAAATTTCTTGAATAGCGGGAAGAAGATCGGCTTCTTCTTTGACGATAAAAACGCCCACGCTGGAGCCTTGCGACGGAGATTTTAAGACCATCGGCAAGCCAAAGATCCCTAAAAGCTTTTCTTTGAGTAAGGTCAAATCACGAATTTCCGAACGATATACTTTGTGAAATTTCGGAGTGGGAAGTTCCCAGCGTTGAAGAATTTCTTTGGTTCGGATTTTATTCATACAAATCGCGCTGGCTTCGACCGACGAACCCGTATAAGGAACGCCCATCAGATCAAGCACGCCTTGAATTCTTCCGTCTTCCCCGCCCCAACCGTGCAAGGCAAGATAAGCAACGTCCATCGGAATCGTGAAAAGCTCGGATAGATTCTTATCGGTCAGATCAAATAGTCTTGTATTGTGATATCCGCGTCGAAGAAGTGCCTCGAACACTGCTTTGCCGCTTCGTAAAGAAACCTCGCGTTCCGAGGAAACACCGCCGTAAATCACGACGATATTCAAATCTTTTTGTTTCATTCTATACTCCTGACAGTAATCTACTGTTCAATATATGCGAAATATTAAAATTTATTTCCCTTTGGATGCTTCTTGTGCCAATGCGGTCAGTCGGTGCATCACGTTATTCTCTCCTCTGCCGAAATAATCGTGCAATTTCTGATATTCGGCATATAAAACCGCATATTTTTTCACGTTTTCTTCGATAGGAAGATAGGTCTTTCCCGTTGTCACCGCAAGGGTTCTAACCGCTTCGTGAATATCTGAATAAGCACCGCCTGCCACTGCTGCATAGATTGCGCTACCGCACGATGCCGACATTTTGGCATCGGTGACAGTAATCGGACGACCGAGCACGTCAGCATAGATCTGAACGAGCATCTCGTTCTTTTCGGCAATGCCACCCGAAGCAACGATGCGGTCGATTCTCATTCCGTGAGCGGTAAAATTATCGAGAATCACGCGCGTGCCATACGCCGTGGCTTCAATCAGCGCGCGGTAAATTTCTTCGGGACGCGTACGAAGCGACATCCCGAGAATCATGCCTTTGAGGTCACAATCCGACAAAATACAACGGTTTCCGTTAAACCAATCGAGCGCCAGAAGTCCACTTTCACCAACCGAAAGTTTGTTTGCTTTCTCTGTCAGAAGTTGATGCACTCCAATTCCTTTTTCTTTTGCCTCAGCAACGTATGACGCCGGAACCGAGTTTTTGACAAACCAATCAAAATGGTCACCGCAACAAGCCGAACCCGCTTCATAGCTATAAAGTTCGGGAATAATTCCGCCAAATACCGATCCCGATGCTCCGTGCACGGGAATCCTTTCTTTGGAATGAAGCATTTGTACGCCGGATGTTCCGAGAATCAACATCAGCGTACCTTCCTCGTCAAGTCCGAGTGCAGGCATAGATGCGTGCGCGTCGAGAAGCGGCACCGAAATCGGAGTCCCGACGCAAAGTCCCGTCATTTCGGCACCCGCTTCGGAAAGTCTTCCTGCGATCTGATCAAGTCCGATCAGATTCTCGGAAATCTTAGTTCCAATGATATTCCTCATTTCGGGATGAAGGGCGGCAAAATACTCCTCCGACGGATAGCCGTCCCTTTCGTTCCAAAGAGTTTTGTATCCCGCAAACGGAATACTGTGTACCTCGTTTCCCGTCAGAATCCAAGTCAACCAATCGGCAGCTTCCAGAAATCTTGCCGTATCGCGATACACTTCGGGAGATTCGCGCAGAATCTGTAAGATTTTAGGAATCATCCACTCGGAAGAAACCTTACCACCGTAAATTTCAAGCCACGGCTCATTGCGTTCAGCGGCAATTCTCGTACAATCGTCTGCTTCCTTTTGGGCAGCGTGATCCTTCCAAAGCTTGACGTAGGCGTTCGGTTCATTTTGATATTTTTCCAAAAAGCAAAGAGGAATCCCCTTTTCGTCCACGGGCAGAATGGTACAGCTTGTGAAATCATAGCCGAGTCCAATGATTTCATCCGGCGAAATATCTGCCTCATTCAAAACAGAACGGATCGTCGTCCGAAGCACGCCAAGATAGTCTTCCGGATTTTGAAGTGCCGTGTTCAGCGGTAAGGGGGTTCCGTTTAACGTTTCGTCAATGACGGCATGCGGATAGGTATAGACCGAAGACGCTACAACTTCGCCCGTGTAAATATTCATAAGTACGGCTCTGCCCGAAAGCGTTCCAAAATCAATTCCTATCGTATATTGCTTCATTGCTTACTCCTTATCTGAATCTTGTAAAATCAGCCTTCATCACCGAGGTACGAAGGATTGTGTACCATTCATTCATCGGATCTCCCGACAAAATGCCACATTCGCGTTTCAATGCGGTAATCAGCATTTCGGGATTTAAGAAATCCCCGGTAGTAGCACTCAACGTTGCGGAAATTGCCATCGTTCGATCGTCTTCTCGGAAGGAAATTTCCATCTCGTGAATCAAAGGCACAATATCGATTTCCTTTTCCCCTGCTTTCGTGCGCTTCGTCAGAAGAAGCGGTGCGGTTGTCAGCGTTTTCTTCATCTGCTCGGCAAGCTCCTTCGAGGCGTTTTCGGTCGCAATTACAATCTCGTAGGTTGCCCACGAAATTTCCGAAAAATCACTTTTGGGGAGATATGCCTCGGTAATCTGAAGTTCTTCCGTAAGCTCTCGATTGAGACGCACCATAATTTCTTCGGCAGACATTTCGCGGTCAATGCGGATATCCAGAAATTCATATTCACTCTGTGCTCCGACACTCAACG
>JAZOSZ010000010.1:0-7674 GCA_045657365.1 Eubacteriales bacterium | reverse complement strand
CAGATCACCATTTTGCGGTCGGTGCCCGAATACGCGCCGTGCGCATCCACGATCGTCGCGGGGAGGTGTAGCCGATCGGCAATTCCCTGTCTGAGCCCCTCTCCATCGGCAGTGATGATCTCAAAGCGTACCGCCTCGCGCCAAGAATCCCGCAAATGATTCGACGTAAAGCTCGTCACGAAGAAATAAAGAATACTGCAAACGACAGGCTCCAGCTTCATTCCGTACACAAAATACGAAATGATCGCCACCCCGAAATTGATTCCGAAAATAATATTCATCATTCTCAGATACGGCTTTTTCCGCTTGATGAGCGCCGCAACCACGTCAATTCCGCCGCTCGACGCATGGAGCTTGAGCGTAAAAGCATACAGCAGTCCGCGAATCACACCCGCCACCAGCGGCGCGAGAACGATGCTCGTTCCGCTTTCGGTATAAAAATAAAAGCTCGACAGATCTACGTAGCGCAAAAGCACCGTCACCACCGAAAATACGATGACAAAGACGGTCGTCTTAACGAAAAATTCTCTCTTGAGAAAAATAAACGCCAAAATCAGTAGCGGAATATTGACCAGCAAAGACAAATATCCCATACTGATTCCCAAAACGTCCTGCACCATCGTACAGAGTCCGTCCAGGCCCGCAGGCGCAAAGCGGTTGGGAAAGACGAAGATAGCGTAATTGAGAGCCATCACGACCGCGATGAGAGTCAGAGCCAAAAGATGCCCGATCTTATGTTTTTTCAAAAAATCAAATGTTTTGCTCATCATAAAAAAATCTCCTATTGGTGCTTGACATTATCATAACACAATGGTATAATATAGTCAAATTCTTTTATTTCATAAAAATAATAGCAAAAAGCTATAGGAGCTGCTATGTTTCACAAATACGAATACGTGCTTGCGGTCTACGAGGAAAAAAGCTTTACCAAGGCGGCTGCGAAGCTCTTTATCTCTCAACCGACACTGAGTGTCGCTATCAAAAATATCGAAGCTCAGCTTGGTGCCCCCCTCTTTGAACGTACGGGTTCGCAAATCGTCCCTACTGACGTTGGTCGCGAATATCTGCTTTCCGCCCAAAAAATCCAACAAATCGAACGTGAATTTTCGCACAAGCTCGGAGATATCTACGGACTCGAAACAGGCTCCCTGACGGTCGGCGGAAGCAACTATCTTTCCTGTTACGTCCTGCCGAAGCTGATGACGCGTTTTTCCGCCAAGCATCCGAAAATTGCCGTCACTCCCGTCGAGGGAACCTCGCTGACACTTGCCAAAATGATTGAAAGCGAGGAATTGGATCTCGTCATTGACAGCTTTGAGGGGTTGAGCGACCAATACGAATGCACCCCGCTTCTCTCGGAAAACATTCTTCTTTGCGTTCCCGCCGATGCGGCAATCAACAAAGGATTGGAGCAATATTGTATTCTGCCCAAGGATCTTCAGAGCGGAAGCATTCATCCCGACGACATCCCCTCGCTTCCCATTCGGCACTTTGCCAATGAACAGTTCATTCTCCTCAAAAGCGGACACAATATGCACTACCGTGCGATGCGCGCCTTTGAATCGGCAAACATATCTCCCACCGTCCGTTTCTTCGTCGACCAGCTCAATATTTCCTATGCCATTGCCGAATCGGGTATGGGCGTTTGTTTCGTCACCGATACCTTCGTTCATTACGCCCGTCCTCGGGAAAATATCCGTCTGTATAAAATCAGCGAAGAAGCAAAGCCTCGAACGCTCTATATTGCCTATAAGAAAAACCGCTACTGCTCCAGTGCGATGCGCGAATTCATTGTGACCGCACAAGAGCTCATCGGACAAGAAAAATGAAAGGAAAGAAAGTCATCTTATGAATCAACTCCTGCCATCCTACGTAACTGCGCATAAGGACGAGCTGTTTGACCTGCTCCGCACTCTTTGTGCCATTCCCGCCCCTTCTCACCACGAAGAAAAGCGCGCCGAATTTTGTAAGGCGTGGCTGACGTCAGCAGGCGCTGAGGGGGTCTATATCGATGAAGCGAAAAACGTGGTATTTCCTTACGGCTGTGAGGGAAGCAATGAAATTTCGGTCTTCTTCGCTCATACCGACACCGTCTTTCCCGATACCGAGCCGATGCCTCTTCTCGACGACGGAGACCTTCTCCGCTGTCCCGGCATCTGCGACGACACGGCAAACCTCGCCGTCCTTCTGATGACGGCAAAATTTCTGCTCGAACAAAACATCGTCGTACCGAGCGGCATTCTTTTCGTCTGTAATTCCTGTGAGGAAGGTCTTGGCAACCTCAAAGGCGCACGCCAAATCTTTTCGGACTATGCGGGACGTGTGAAACAGTTCGTCACCTTTGACGGACATTTCTCCGATCTTGCCGACCGTTGCGTCGGCTCACACCGCTATGAGGTCGAGGTACGCACCGAAGGCGGTCACTCCTACGAGGATTTCGGCAACCGCAACGCACTTGCCGAGCTTGCGCGCCTTGTCACCGAAATCTACACCATTGCCGTCCCCGTCGTCGGCAACAGTAAAACCACCTACAACGTCGGTATCATCGAGGGCGGAACTTCAGTCAACACGATCGCGCAAAGCGCAAGAATGCTCTGCGAATACCGCTCGGATAACGAAGATTGCCTTGCCACAATGCAAAAGCATTTTGAAACGATCTTTGCCAATGCCCAAGCACGCGGCCTCGACGTCACGGTCAAGAAGATCGGTGACCGTCCCTGTATGGGAAAGGTCGATCTTCTCAAAATCGACAAAATGGCATCGACCGTCCTTGAAATCATTGAGCGCACCACGGGAATTTCGGTGGAACGCCTTTCGATGTCGACCGATGCCAATATTCCCCTCTCTCTTGGTATCCCGTCCATCTGCCTCGGAGTTTGTGAGGGGGGCGGAATGCACACACGCGAAGAATGGCTTGTCAAACACAATTATCATTTAGGGCTCTCGGTCGGTATCGAAACCGTCCTTGCTCTGACGAAAAAGGAGAATTGATATGAAATTTACTGCTGTAGGAGATATCATTATTGGAAGAAGAATCCCCGCCGATTTTGAGGGATATGCAGAGCTGACACCTATCATCGAGCAGGGCGACGCCCGTTTCTTCAATCTGGAAACAACGCTCCACAAGGAAGGAGAATGCTTCGCGTCCGAAACGAGTGGCGGAACGTATCTGCGCACCAATCCCGAGGTGCTGGACGACATCAAAAAATTCGGCTTCAATATGACCTCGTTCAACAATAACCACGTTGCCGATTACGGCTTCGAGGGAATGCTCCGCACACTCGACGCCGTCGAGGCAAGCGGACTTGTACACGCAGGTGTCGGCAGAAATCTTGCCGAGGCATCGGCGCCCCGCTATCTTGATACTGCGAAGGGGCGCGTGGCAATGATCAGTGTCAACTCGACGATTTACGGCGAAATGTTGGCAGGTGAGCAAACCGCACGCATCAAGGGTCGCCCCGGCATCAATCCCTTGCGTGTCGTAAAATATATGGAGCTTGACCCCACCGATTTTGCAACGATCAAGCAGATCATCGACAAAACGGGCATCAACATTCAGCATAACATTGAAAAGAACGAAGGCTATCACGGCGGTACGGCAAACAAAAATGAGATTTTCGGCGGTATGACGCTCGTGCCCGCCGACGAAACGAAATTCGTGCAAAAGGCAAAGCAAGCAGACCTTGACCGTGTTAAAAAAGCGATTCACGAAGCCAAGCTCGTGGCAGATTATATCTTCATCTCACTCCACGCGCACGAAATGGGCGGTACGGAAAAGGAAGAACCTGCCGAATTTCTGAAGGACTTCGCACATTTCTGCATTGACAACGGCGCAAATGCTGTCGTCGGACACGGTCCTCACCTGCTCCGCCCGATTGAAATTTATAAAAACTCTCCCATTTTTTATTCTCTTGGGGACTTCGTGCTCCAGCTTTACAACGTCGAATTTGCTCCGCAGGAAATGTACGATCAGTACGGATTGACGGGACACGAAACGGTGCATGAGCTTCTCAAAAAGCGCTCCAACGATTTCTCGATCGGACTGATGACCGACCACAGAATGTTTGAAACGATCGTCCCTCTTTGGGAAACCGATGAAGAAGGAAAGCTGACGGCTTTGACTGTTTATCCCGTACTGCTGCCGATGACGGGTAACAAGAGTGCCACGGGACTTCCCCGTCTCGCCAAAGACACAAGCTTCCTTGACGGCTTTTTCCGACGTTGCGAAGCATACGGAACAAAATTCGTCAAAAACGCCGACGGCTCTTACCGCTTGGTGCTGTAACAGCAGAAAGACCGAACACAATGTGTTCGGTCTTTCTTTTTTTATGTTGTTATGCCGCAACGATTCCCGCGTCGGTAATCTGTACGTTCACGTTCATCAGAGCCGCAACTGCGTAGTATTCCTGCTCATTCTGGGTTTCATCAGTTGCCCAACGGTTGTTCAGAGATGCTACCAGATCTGCCTGCTCACCTTCCGTCAGCTGCTTCTGCGTGTTCAGCGGGTCAACCTGAGGATCGGCTGTACCGTCACCGTATGCAGTATCTACCAGCGTCTTGGTAACGACCTTGGAATCCAGCATAGAGTTGACAACTTCGTCGACACTCTTGCCCGTAGCACTGCCTTCTCCGAAGGTGGTGGACTTATTCGAGTTACTTGCGTTCATCGAAAGGTTGAGAAGGTCGGTCACTGCCTTTGCTTCTCTGTTGTATTCCTCCTCAGACATTCCTGCCTGCTTTGCGTCGGAAAGATTTCCGAAAACGTCGGAAACCATATTCGAAGTAGGCTCAGCACTCTGCTCGGCAACGCCGTTCTGCTTCATCACCTCGGGCGAGGTCATCTGCTGAAGCACTTCTGCGGATTCGGGCGTGATGTCCTTGATAAGTTCTTCCATTTTTACAATCATTTCTTCCGTAGAAAGATCGGTCTTCTGCGTCATCTGAACGACCTCCACCGTCTGGCTCAGCGAGCGCATCAAAGGTGCATAGCCTTGAACGATTGCCTTTTCGTTGATCGTAGCTGCAAGATCAAGCGACTGCTCGTAAGAGAATCCAATCGTCGAATAAATCATCTCGGAAGCAAACATGTGATTGAGAATCTTTGCCGTATTGTCTCTGCCGATCGTTTCGGTCATAGCAAAGGAATCCATCAGCGTACCGAGACTTGAAATGAGCGTAAGATCCTCAAATCCGCCCTTGCCGAGCTGTCCGCTCAGATTTGCCATTTCAGCAAGAGAATTTGCCAGAAGCATTGCCTCGACCTCGGGATTCTGAATGTTCGAGGAATCGAAATCAACGTCAGTCATCGGAGAATTGAGGGTATCTCCAAAGAGATCGACACCCATTTCAGCAAGCTCACCCACAACACCCGAGAGATGCTTATTGGCAAGGAACTGCTCAAGAACGTTCTTCATTACGTCCTTGTCGCCAAACATACTGATCGGATCTTCTGCCAGATCGTCGAGCGCATTCTCTTCCACCATATACGCCAGAATTTCGACGAATGTCTCCATATCGTCGCATACTGCCTGCTTCGAGGAATTTCCAAGGACGTTCAGCATCGGAGTAATCAGCGAGTCCATCGATCCGAAGGAAGGCTTGGATACACCGCAGAACGATTCGCCCTTGTCCCAGCTCGTCTTTGCCGCGTTCAGGAACTCGGGAGCTACAGTAGGAAGCAACGAGGTTTTACGGAATGCATCGTCGATCTCGCGAATGCTCTCTGCCGCATCCTTGCGGGAAACCGTTTCGTCGGAAATATCATAAATGGCGTGACCCATCGTAGAAATGAATTTCGTTTCCTTGGCAAGCGTTGCATTCTCGCCACCGACCTTGTAGGTCGTCATCGCAGAATACAGAGCTTTACCGCCCAGTCCGCGAACCATCTTTGCTCCGAAGTTGTTCGCAGCGGCATCGATTGCTTCGGCAACTACTTCCACCGTAGCGTCATTCGTATCGGTCAGTGCCCACGAGGTCACGTCGTCCACAACGCCAAAGAAGCCCGCCACGGGAACCATCATCGTAAAGAACAACACAACACCGCAAGCGGCGCCGCAAAGACGTCCCCACGGGTTCTTCTTGCTGTCAATGTGGAAATATCCGTCATCTTTGTGCTTCTTTTTGTTTTTCTTTTCTTTCTTCGTCGGCTCTTTCGCGATCTCTTCTGCTACCGCAGGCTCTTCGACCGCTTCGGTTGCTTCCACAACCTCGGGAGCGTCCTCTGCCTCAACAGCTTCGACGATTTCGGGCGTCTCCCCTGCCTCAGCTGCCTCTACTGCCTCAGCTGCCTCAACTGCCTCGACCGCTTCTTCCGCTTCTTCCGCTTCTTCTACAGCAGGAGCTTCAACGACCGTTGCCGCTTTCTTTGCAAAGAACTTCTTCGACACGATCGGGAACACAATTCTTGCCACAATCGTCAAAACCAGACGAACCAATGCAAATACGATGTAAAACAGAATCGGAGCTACGATCATTGCCACGATGGCACAAAGAGCTTCGGTCATTACGGGAACCTTTTCAAACAGCTCGGCAACCGTACCTCCCTGCTGTGCCGCGAGCGATGTAAACAGCGACTTGAATAGCGCCATCGAAATTCCTGCCGATGCAAACGCTGAGATCACGGCGGAAACGATCACAACTCCCAAACGGGTCAGCGAATAGCTCCAAACGTACTTTCTTCCCTTGCGCATTCCTACCAGCGCGTACAGCAACGCGATCACGAGAAACGCCAGAGTAACCCAAAGTTTAAACATAAATGCCTCCAAATAATCATTTTGTCATCGACTGACGAGTCCATTATATACCTATTTTGGAAATCTGTCAAGGGAAAGCCGCCAAATCTTTCGATAAATCCAAAAAATCCTTCCGAAGAATGGCACTCGTTCCGATCGTGCGATACGTTCCTTTGACCAGCATTGCGTCCCGACGGTAGCCCTCAAACTGCATTCCGAGCTTTTGGGAAACGCGAAGCGACGCTTCGTTCCCCTGCATAAATTTCACTTCGATACGATGCAAGGAAAGCTCTTCAAATCCAAACCGCAGCACGCGAGACGCCGCCTCGGTACCAAGTCCCTTTCCGTGAAATTCGGGAGACAGCACGTACCCAATCTCTCCGACGTTGTGCGGATAATCGAAGCGGGTAAAGCCACACGTACCGATCATTCGGCCGCTCTCCTTATCCACAACCCCCCAGTCAAAAAATTCGCCCAGACGGTATCTTTTTTCAATATATCTTAAATATTCCTCGGTATAGCTTTGTGAAGGGTGCGGAAACCACAAAAGGTAGGTGGTCACGTCGGAACGTCTGGCATAGCGGAACATATCCGCCGCATCCGAAACACGCATCGGACGCAAGATCAGACGTTCGGTTTCTATCGTCGGCATTTCGGAAAAAATCCGAACGATTTCTTCACGGTTCATTTCTTTTCTCCTTTTCTCGATTCCGAAATCAAAGAACGGTCACAACCCGCGGGTGCCACCGTTCTTTTCGTTTTGTTTTAGTCTCGCTCCGAAAGAGGCGTGTATTCCTGCTTCTTTGCAATACACTTGTAGCCGGGACGAATGATCTTTTTCGCCGTTTCCAGCTCTTCAATGCGGTGCGCACACCAACCCGACACACGGGAGATCGCAAAGAGAGGCGTGTACATTTCTACGGGAATGTCGAGCATACGGTAA
>JAZOSZ010000009.1:0-1771 GCA_045657365.1 Eubacteriales bacterium | reverse complement strand
CTCGACCGTACACGTTTCGGCGCGCTCGAACGGATCGATCAACGTACAGCTCATTCTCGAAAAGATCGGCGGCGGCGGACATTTCGACGTCGCGGGCGCCGCGCTTGCCAACAGTGAGCTCGATAGCGCAAAACAACTGCTACTGACCGCGATCGACGCATATTTCGCCGATCGTTCGTAAACAAATCGCAAAAAAGGAGATAAAAAATGAAAGTAATTTTAACCGCTGACGTCAAGGGTCAGGGAAAGAAAGATCAGATCGTTGAGGTTTCGGACGGCTACGCAAGAAATTTCCTGCTTCCCAAGAAGCTCGCTATTCCCGCCGACAACAAGGCAATCAACGAGGTCAAGAATAAAGAAGCGTCGAAGCAGCATAAGCTCGACGTCGAAAAGCAAAACGCACAGGAAATTGCCAAGAAGCTTGAGACGATCGTCGTCCGTTTCGTCCTCGCCGCAGGACCCGATAAGCGTCTGTACGGCTCGGTCACCTCGAAGGAAATCGCAGAGGCACTCAAGAAGGATTTCGGTATCGAGATCGACAAGAGAAAGATCACGCTCGCACAGCCGATCAAGTCCTTCGGTCAGTTCACCGCGGACGTCCGCCTCTTTACCGACGTCGTCGGAAAAATCCACGTTGAGGTCGTCGGCAAGGAATAATCCCGCCCACCGAAACAACCAAAAGGAAAGGAATGAAGGAAATGAACGACGAACTCGTACGAAAGCTTCCCTTCTCTCTCATCGCAGAACAGTCCCTGCTCGGCTCTATCCTTCGCGACCCCAATTCGTTCAATGAGGTCGCTGAGATCATCACGGCATCCGACTTTTATCTGACCGAGCATACGCAAATCTATACCGCAATGCACGAGCTCTTTCTCATCAACAAGGAGATCGACCCCGTAACGCTGGTCGATATGCTCGTCACCAAGGGGATTTACAGCAAATCGGGCGGGGAGGACTATATTCTGACCCTCGATCAGGCAGTCCCCAACTCGCTCAACGTCAGAGACTACGCCACGATCGTTAAAAACAAAAGCCTTCTGCGCAAGCTGATCGAAGCCTGCTCGGATATCTCCGACCGCGCCTACAGCGAAGAAGGCTCCACCGAAGACCTCGTCGGTTATGCCGAAGCAAAGATCTTCGATATCGTACAAGGACGCGAT
Organism: Eubacteriales bacterium; assembly: GCA_045657365.1. Lineage (GTDB taxonomy): Bacteria > Bacillota > Clostridia > Oscillospirales > CAG-272 > HGM12713. The sequence continues at coordinate 611 of JAZOSZ010000009.1, read as the reverse complement.
ACCAAGGGATTCCAACACATCTCGCAGGTTCTCAAGAGCGTTCACGAGCATCTGCATCTCTTGAAAACCGACCCCGAAGCCACGCAAGGAACGAAAACGGGCTTTTCGGGGCTGGACGGCGTACTCGCGGGAATGGGAAATTCCGACCTCATCCTGGTCGGTGCGCGCCCCGGTATGGGAAAGACCTCGTTCTGTCTGAACATTGCCACCAACGTCGCAATGCAAACAGGCAAAAACGTCTGTATCTTCTCCCTCGAAATGGGCGCCGATCAGCTCGTAACGCGTATTCTCTCGAGCGAAGCGCTCGTCGACAGCTATGCCCTGCGTACGGGTCAGCTCGACAATCAGCAATGGCAGGATCTCGCAACGGCAACCACGAAGCTCGCGGGCTGTAACATTCTGATCGACGATACCGCCAATATCACCGTTACGGCAATGAAGGCAAAGCTGCGTCGCGTCAAAAATCTCGGTCTGGTCGTCGTCGACTACCTACAGCTGATGCAGGACGACCGCAAAACCGATAACCGTACCACCGAAGTTGCCGCGATTTCGAGAGGGCTGAAGCTGATGGCAAAGGAACTCAACGTCCCCGTCATCTGCTGCTCCCAGCT
>JAZOSZ010000008.1:0-7279 GCA_045657365.1 Eubacteriales bacterium | reverse complement strand
ACGTTCGGTGAGGAATAGTCGAGAACGACGGTCTTTCCCTTGCCAAGATCGGGCGCACCGTACTTTTCTCCCTTGGAAAGCACCTCGGGAAGCACGTTGTTTGCCAGATAGTCGGGCGAGAGGAAAATATTCAGATATCCGTTGACCGCCTCGGCACGCGCCACGCACGGCACCGAAAATCCGTCGGCAAGCGACGCCGCGATCTTCACGGGCGCATTGCGCAGAATTTTACTGAGCTTAAAGCAAGGAAGAGCCAGATCTCCCATCTTCGCGTCGGGGGGAAATTCGAGCATCCGCTCGACGTCCTCTGTGGAAAGTGCCGCGCCAAGACGTTCTACGATCGCTTCAGCGATCATTTTTTTCATTGTCAGCATTTTCAATCTCCTTTGGCAGAGCATTCTCTGCCATCATAATGTTCATTAACTAATATATTATACTACAAAGAAGAAAAGATTGCAAGAGCTTGGGCGGAATTTTTTTAAAAATAAAAAAATGTCACTCAGAAACAAAAAGGCTCCCTCGCCGTGTCATCCTGAGCGGAGTGGTTTCTCCCTGTGGGAGAAGAGCGTAGCCGAACCGTGCGTTGGCACGGCGCCGTTAGGCGGGATCTCGGCGACGTACCGATCTTTGTTCTCCACCGAGATCCTGACCCCTTCGGTGTCAAGCTCCTTTCGTCGCTTTCGACTACGCAAATGTCACACCGTGACATTTGCTCCGCTCAGGGTGACACGATGGGGGATTGACGGTATAAAATTCCAACAAAAAAGCGTAGCCGTGATTGACAGCTACGCTATATTTATTTTACACCACAAAATACCGATATTTCTTTTTGTCCTGCTCTTTGCGGAGAACGCCCACGGCGCAGAGCGTGTTCAGTGCCGAATAGACGTGTCTTCCGCGAAGCTTCGACCATTTCGCATATTCCGCCGCCGTAAAATCAGTGCGTTCCTCCGGCAAAAAGATCCGATAATCTTCTCTGCTCTGCAAAACGATTTCGTCAAGAAGCTCTCTCGGAAAAAGCTCCGAATCGTACGCCCCCGTCCTGCGGTAGCGGACGCGCTCGGAATAGCGCACCTCGTCGGCGCGGATCCGAAGAAGACGCACCCGAAGCCGTTCGTTCGGAAGGAGCGAAGAAAGCCAATAGAGTTCCGAAAGCCCGTCTGCGGCGCTTCCCTTTTTGGGAGATTTCTTACAGGAGAGCACCTCGCCCGTCTCGCGGTCAGCGCGAAGAATCGTCTTCTCGGCAAGAATCGGATGAACGACTGTCACGCGGTAGTCGGTTTCGGAAAGATAAAACGTCAGCTTGGCAAGGAGAGGCCGCAGACTCTTCGTCTGAATCTCACTGATCTCTTCCCCCACTAACACATCGGCGGTATATTTTCCTACCGATATTTCTTGTGCATCGCTCTCTTCCGAAATAAAATTTTTTAAGATACGGTGCAACCGCTTCTCGGCATACAGCTCAAACCGCTCGCCTGACGTCGCGTCGGCACGCTCTGCTTCTCGCTCGCAAAGCAAAGCAAAACGCTCGCGCGCCGTCACGTTGCAATCCCCGCAAACTGATTTCGGTAGAGCTTGGCATACTCGCCGCCCGCCGCAAGAAGCTCCTCGTGATTTCCTGCCTCGGCAACGTCTCCGCCCTTGATGACGACGATCTTATCGGCATCGCGAATCGTCGAGAGACGGTGAGCGATGATCAGCGAGGTACGATTCTGCATCAGCGCCACCATCGCCTGCTGAATGTCCATTTCGGTACGCGTATCCACGCTCGAGGTCGCCTCGTCGAGAATCAGAATCTTCGGATCGGCAAGCACGGCACGGGCAATCGAGAGAAGCTGACGCTGTCCCTGCGAGAGATTGCTTCCCGCTTCCGAGAGTACCGTGTCGTAGCCGTCGGGCAGACGCTCGATGAACTCGTCGGCACGGGCAAATTTTGCCGCCGCGCGCATTTCCTCGTCGGTCGCATCGAGGCGCCCGTACTTGATATTCGCACGAATCGTGTCCGAGAAGAGTACCGTATCCTGTAAAACGATCGCAATCGACCGACGGAGCGTTTCCTTCGGAAATTCGGTAATAGCCTTACCGTCGATCGTGATCACTCCCGCGTCGATCTCATAAAATCTCGTCAGAAGGTTGACGATCGTTGTTTTTCCCGAGCCCGTCGCACCGACGATCGCAAGCTTCTGTCCCTTTTTGATCCAGAGGTCAAGTCCCTTCAGAACCGGCTCGTCTTCCTCATACGAAAAATCAATCCCCTCAAAGCGGATATTCCCTTCGATCTCCGAGATGCAAACCTCGTCGCATCCCTCATCGATCTCGTCGGCACTGTCCATAATCTCAAAAATGCGCTCCGCCCCCGCAAGCGCAGTCAGAATCGACGCGTATTGGTTGGCAATTTCGTTGACGGGACGCGTGAATTTCTTGGAATACTGCAACATCGAATGCACGTCGCCAATCAACAGATGCGGCACCAGAGGATTCGGATTCAGAATAAAGAATCCGCCGAACGCCGCGATCAACACGTACTGAAAATTGCCGAGGAAATTCATACAGGGTCCCATAATCGATCCCCAGACACGCGCGAGAATACTGCTCCTTTTGAGCGCTCCGCTCGTCTCGGTAAATTCGTCGATTGCCTTCTGTTCCTTGCCGTACGCCACCACGGTTTTATACGAGGTCACCATTTCCTCGACCTCACCGTTGAGCGCGCCGATCAGCTTCTGCCGCTGAACGAAATATTTTCGCATAAACTTGGCAAGCTTTGCCGAAATCGTAATCGTCATAGGAATGGTAATACACGCGATCAGCGCCATCACCCAGCTGTAATACACCATCATCGTAAAGGCGCCGATCAGCGTCAGAATACTTGAAATGAGCGACGCAATCGACTGCGATACGGCGTTGGAGACGTTCTCAACGTCGTTGGTCATACGCGACATAATATCGCCGTGACGGTGCGTATCGGTGTATTTGATCGGCAGACGCGAGATCTTGCGGAAGAGATCGTTTCGCATCATATACACAGTGTTCTGCGACAGCTTTGCCGCAAGAAGTCCCTGCAAAAATCCGAGTGTCGCGCTGATGAGGAACAGAACTCCCATCACCGAGAGATATCCCGTCATCGCGGAAAGATCGACCGAAAGACTGCCGTCCTCGCCCACCGAGATCGTGTTGATCGCCGCCCCCTGAAGCGCGGGACCTGCCAGATCGGTCAGCGTCACCACCGCCATAATGACGATGAGCGCAATGACAAGAAGCTTGTTCTTTCCGATGTATCGAAGAAGTCTTCCGAGCGTTCTCTTCAGGTTCTTCGGCTTTTCTTTATGAACGCGCGCGCCCATCGGTCCGCCGGGACCGGGACCGCCCGGACGGTGCATCGGCATCTTTGGTGGCATCGCATCCCGCGTTTGCTTCCCTTGGTTATTCATGGATTGCCACCTCCCCTTCTGCAGTCTGTTTCATCTGCGAGCGGTAAATCTCGCGGTAGGTCGCACTCGTACGCATCAGCTCGTCATGTGAGCCGATATCGCGAACCGTGCCGTCCTCAATGACGGCAATGCGGTCGGCATCGCGCACGCTCGCAATTCTCTGCGCAATCATAATGACCGTCGCGTCGGAGAGATTCTCGCGGAGCGCGTGGCGCAGATCGGCTTCGGTCGCAAGGTCGAGCGCCGAGGTCGCGTCATCGAGAAGAATGATCTCGGGCTTGCGAACGAGCGCCCGCGCGATCGACATTCTCTGCTTCTGTCCGCCCGAGAGGGACGCACCCTTCTCGGCAATATAGGTATCGTAACCGTCGGAAAATCCAGAAATAAAGCCGTCCGCCTGCGCAATCTTCGCCGCCGTAACGACCGCTTCGTCGTCCGCGTCTTCCTTGCCCCAACGGATATTTTCGGCAACCGTGCCCGAAAAGAGCTCACTCTTTTGCATTACGTAAGAAATTTTAGAACGAAGCTCGGAGAGATCGTACTCGCGAATCGGAACGCCGTTCACAAGAACCTCACCCTCGGTCGCGTCATAAAACCGCGGAATCAAGGAAATGAGCGAGGTTTTTCCCGAACCCGTCGCACCGATGATCGCAAAGGTCTCGCCGCGCCGAACGTCAAAGCTGACGTCGTGAAGAACGGGGCGCCCCGTCGCCGACGGATAGCGAAAAGCCACGCCTCGGAAGGAAACCGCGATCTCGGAATCCTCTCCTTTTTGCTCGCCCGACAGAATCACGGCATCGGCGTCAAGGACCTCGCCCACACGCTGAATCGACGCCATCGCACGCGAGATCGAGTGAAACAGCATCGTGACCATCATAATCGACATAATGACCTGCGTCACGTAAGTAACCGCCGCCATCATCGTACCCGCACTCATGCCCGTACCCGCGACGTTGTCAATCTCAAAACCGCCGATGAAAATGACGGCAATCACCGCCGCGTTCATCACTACGGTCAAAACGGGATGCATCACCGCCATCAGCTTCTGGACGCGAAGGTTGGCATCGCGAAGCTCGGCGTTTGCCTTTTCAAAGCGCTCGTATTCGTAGTCCTCGCGAACGTACGCCTTGACGACACGCGCCCCCGTCACGTTCTCCTGTACCACCGAGTTGACGCGGTCGAGCTTTCTCTGAATTTTTCCGAACATCGGCACCGATTTCGACAGCACGATGGCAAGCATCAGCGCCATGATCGGAAGCGAGCAAAGAAGCACCACTCCGAATTTGATATCGAGCGTACAGAGCATAATCGTACCGCCCACGAAGAACATCGGAGAACGAACGAGCATACGAAGAATCATTTCGGTAAATTCAACGATCATCGTAATATCGTTGGTCATACGAGTGACGAGAGAGCCCGTCGTAAATTTGTCGGTCTGCTCGATCGAAAGTGACATCACCTTGCGATAAGCGTCACAACGAAGATCGTCGCCGAGTCCCTGCGAGGCTTTCGCGGCGGTGTACGCACACAGCACACCGAAACATCCGCCCACAAGAACGACCAGAAGCATCAGAATGCCAAAGGTCAGAATCACTTCCATCGAAGTGTACGGTCCCGCGCCGTGAATCAGCGACATCACGGTACTGCCAAGCTTCGATTCGGAAACGTCCCCCGCTTTGTTGATCCCATAGTCAACGATCACACTCATAAATTTCGGCAACGAAAGATCGGCGGCAACCTCTCCGATCATCAGAAGCGGAGAAATGATCGCCAAAAAGGTATAGGGTTTTAAGTAATGAAAAATTCGTTTCATTCGATCCTCTCCCCTTTCGTTTCGTTCGTTTCGTTTGCATTCAATAAATTATCTCGGATCTTGGGCAAAAGCACCATCAAGGCGGCAATCTCTTCTTCGCTCAGATCGCAAAGAGCCACCTCGTCAATGCGCTTGATGGTTTCAATGTTCTTGCGGTCGAGTGCCCGTCCCGCTTCGGTCAGCGTCACGCGAACGGCACGGCGGTCGTGCTCGTCACACTTGCGCTCCACAAGTCCCTCGGCTTCCATTTTTTGCAAAATCACACTCACCGTTGGCGGACGCAGGTGCGTCGCACGGACAAGCTCAAGCTGGGTAATTCCATCGCAAACGGCAAGACGCGAAAGCACTAGATGCGCACCGGGTTGCGACATCACCCCCTCGGAATCGTCACTCTGCCGTAGCTTTGCACGAAAAAGACGCGAAATCTCATTGCAAAATTTGATCGGCGTGTCGCTCAGCTCCTTCCGCGGCGGTGGCGCGGGGGGAAATCCATCGATTTGTTTTTTCATAGCTTCCTCTCAAATAATTAGTTTACTAACTAATTATATCACAAAAAGGAAAAAAGTCAAGCAAAATTTGCCTGATTTTTGAAAAAATTTCTCCATAAAATATTGCCTTTATACGAGAAAATTGTAACGCATTTTTTCGCAAAGTTTGCACACCATAATAAAGCGAATCAAAAATAAAAATTCGCAATCTCCAAGTCTGCAAAATCACTCAAGAGCAATCAAAAATCAAGCAAAATCGGAAAACACGGGAAACGAAATATGGCACAAACGCAAAAGAAACACCTGAGGGCGTTTTCCTTTCTTCTGATCGTTGTAGTTCTCTTCCTTTCTGCAACTCCTTGTATTTCAGCGCTCCCGACCGACGGGAACGCAAAATACGAAAATCTGCGACTTTCGGTGGGAGGAATCCCATTCGGAGTCAAATTCGTCACCGAAGGCGTGCTCGTCGTCGGAATGAGCGATATTCCCACAAAATCCGGTACCGAGAATCCTGCCCGCGAAGCGGGACTCCGCGTCGGTGACCGCATTATCAAGATCGGCGATCGGACGCTGCTCGGCGCCTCAGAGCTGACCGAAATCGTAGCAAAAAGCCAAAGTAAACCTCTCAAAATCACCTATCTCCGCGCAGGAAAAACGCAAACAGCAACCCTCACACCCGTCTATTCGAGCGCCGAAGCGCGCTACGTCACGGGACTTTACGTCAGGGACAGCGGAGCGGGCATCGGAACGCTCACCTTTATTTTTCCGGAAACGGGCGCCTTTGCGGGACTCGGACACGGAATCTGTGACGCCGCCACGGGAAAACCGATCCCAATTCAGCGAGGCTCGGTCGTGGACGTCACAATCAGCGGCGTCGTGCGCGGACTCTCAGGCGCCCCCGGTGAAGTCAAGGGATATTTCAGCTCGGGCAAGACGGGAACACTCCTCGGAAATACCGAGTGCGGAGTCTTCGGCGTCCTTGCCAAGCTCCCGAAAAATCTCTCCGAGCCAATCCCCGTAGGACTGAGAAATGAAGTCAAGGACGGCAAGGCAAAGATTCTCTGTACGCTTGACGAAAGCGGACGCAAAGAATACGAGGTTGAGCTCTCAGCCATTCAGCGCGACGCCACGGGCAATAAATGCTTCACGGTAAAAATCACCGACCGGGCGCTGATCGATAAAACAGGCGGAATTATTCAGGGAATGAGCGGCTCGCCCATCGTCCAGAACGGCAAACTGATTGGAGCCGTCACCCACGTTCTCATCAACGACCCCACCACGGGATACGGCATATTTATCGAAAATATGCTCACACAGATGGGAGATCTGGCAGCGTAAAAAAAGGCAATATCATTCCAAAACGGTTTGATATTGCCTTTTTCTTTTGAAGTGAAAACTAAAATTTTGAGGGCGCAACACCCGTTTGCTTTTTGAAATCTCTCGAAAAGTCATAGAGGTTGGAGTAGCCAAGCGATACGGCAATGTCGGATAAATTTCCGTAGTCACTCCTAAGCATTTCCTTGGCTTTTTCGATGCGAAGCCTACGCGCG
>JAZOSZ010000007.1:0-6567 GCA_045657365.1 Eubacteriales bacterium | reverse complement strand
GTATGAGGTCGTCCGTCATGAAAACGGTGCTTGTATCGATATCTTTTTCGACACATATATTCCGATCTCGGAGAAGGCATTCGTGATGAATCCGAGGCAGAGCGAGAAGCTGGAAGGACTCTTTAAAAAAGCAGTGGCGTTGTGGGCGAGTAAAGAAGAAGGATATTATTTTGAATGTATCTCGCTGATCTACCGCATTTTTGCCGAGCTGCAGAAGCAAAGCTATACGCCTACCGAGCACACCGAGAAGATTGCGCCCGCCGTGGCTTTGATCCGAGAGCAATTTCTGACAAATGAAATTCGGATTTCGGAGCTTTGCGAGGCTTGCGGCATCAGCGAAAGTTACCTCAAACGGCTCTTTCGGGAGAAATACGGAGTCTCTCCGAAGCAGTATATGATTCAACTCAAAATCAACCACGCCTGCGAGCTTCTGCGACTTGGTCGCTATACCGTCACGCAGGTCGCCGAGCTTTGTAATTTTTCGGACGTGTACTTTTTCAGCCGTCAGTTCAAGGCGTATATGGGGATCACTCCCACGCAGTTCGTTCAGAAATATAAATCGTCGAAGTGAGAAAAAGGCAATCTCTTTTTTGGAGGGATTGCCTTTTTTGATTATCTTGCGTGTGTGGTTCTTGCAATGATGTCGTCCTGGATCGATTCCTTGAGGTTGACGAAGTGATCGGCAAAGCCGCTGACGCGGACGCGGAGCGACAAATAGTCCTCGGGCGATTCCTTGGCATGGATCAGATCCTCTTTGGAGACGTAATTGAGCTGGAAATGTCTTCCGCCCATCAGGAAATAGTTTTCGAGAAGCAGAATGAGCTTTTCAAAATTCTCGTCGTTTCGGACAAGCTGTTCGTCAAGATAAAGATTTGTGACGGTGGAACCACAGATGATGTAGTTCGGATCGTATTTGGCAACCGAAGCGAGCAGCGCGGCAAGTCCCTCACGGTCACGTCCGCCGTTTTGTCCGACGCCGAATTTGAGCATCTCGCCGTCACGTCGTCCGTCGGGCGTTGCTTTGGTTGCCGAACCGAACATTTGGTGGTGCGGCGTGTAGCCTTGCAGATTTCCAAGGCTTAAATGGTAGCCGAAGAGGTTTCTCTTGTCCTTCAGGTGCTCGGCAACCGTTGTGGTGTAAAGCCGTGCTACGAAGTTTGAGGTTTCGTCGTTGTTTCCGAAGAATTTTCCGTGCTTTGCAATTTCGGTGTGAAGATCCTCATAGCCCTCCCAGTTTGCGTGGAGTGCGTCGATCATCGTTTGCATATCGATGCGCTGTTCGTCAAAGACGAACTGCTTGACGACGGCGAGCGAATCGATGAGGTTGACAAGACCGACCATACCAAATCCTGCGCCTGCCAAACGAATGGCGCCTTGCGAGAGGGGAATCGCTTTTTCGATACAACCATCAAAGAGAAGCGAGGTTACGTAGCTCGTATCCTTGGCGCGGATCGCGTTGAATTTGTTGGAATGCTCGAGCATCAGGTCGAGGTCGCGATGAAGCTCTTTTTTGAAAATCTCAAAGAATTCCTCGAAGGTGTTGCACTTGAGTAGCTCCTCCTCGTGACCGAAGAAGGTGTTTTGCATACAACGTACGCCGTTGGTATTGGTCGTACCTCCCACGAAGCCACCGGGGAATGCCGACTCGTTACAACCGAGGGGGGAATAGCGGCAGGCGTCCTCAAAGGAGAATTTGTTGATGCGCATAAAGCCTGTGATTTTTTCCTCGTCGTTGACGAAGGCGATGCGCTTGTGCGGATCGTTTCTCTCAAAATCCAGCACCTTACGGAAGATCTCGCGCGGAAGCTTTTTGGTCCAGCGCAGAGAGATCTGCGGAATATAAGTGGGCAGCTCGGTCATCGCTTCGAGAATGAGCATCGAGAGGTCGGAGAAGGCGTCCTCGTGATTGGGCAGATAACCGCCGACGCAGAAATGCGACTCGCCGCCGCGCGTGAAGTTGGGGGATTTTCTCGGTGTTTTTGCCTGAAGCATCAGGAAAAGCTCCTGAAGAATTTCCTTTGCCTCGTCGCGAGTGAGCTTGCCGCTCTCGAGATCGTTAAAATAGAAATCGGAGAGGGTGCGGTCCAGCGTTCCAAGGCTGTCGGGATCGTAGCTAAAGAGAATATAGATCGACAGCACCGCCTCGTAAAAGCTTTCGGCGGGGTGCTCGGGGACGCGCAAAAGAGCCTCGGAGAGCTTCTCAAGGTTTGCCCGGTATTCGGGATTTTCCACCGTCAAGGAGAATTTTTTTGCTTCATCGGAGCACTTGTGCGCCCAATCGATCATTGCTTCTGCCGAGCGGCGCAGCGCGTTCAAAAAATCGATGGCGTTTTCGTCGCCCTCGTGGGCAAGCTTGGAGCGCTCGATCTCGTCAATCAGACCCGCTACTCCTTTGCGAATGATCTTGTTATAATCGGCGGTGGCGTGCTGCCATTCGAAGGTGGAAAGGTTGTCGAGCGGCTTTTTGTAAAAGGTTTTGAGGAGCTGTTGGATATGGCGAAGTCCCGCCACCGACATCGCGTCGCCCTCGACGCTTCCGTCAAAGACGAACAGTCCCGTCATGGCGGAGTATTCGGTCAGTACGGGGTTTTGCGCCGTGACGTATTCGTAAATTCGTTTGCCCGAGCGCGCGTGGTGGGTGAGAAAGAGATCTTCACGGGAATATTCTACGGCTTGCTTTTGAGGATACATTTCCCCGGCAAGCACAAGCTTTGTCAGATGAGAAATTCGTTCGGTCATTTGAAGAAACCTCCGTTGTATTTTTTATCAGTATAGCATCGATTGGAGGAGAAGTAAATTCAAACGATTTCTTTTTATAATTTATTTCGGTGATTTTTCTTGACTTTTTGAGAGAGATATGCTAAAGTATAAACGAGGTGATAGGAATGGAATTGTTTGAAAATGAAACGATCAATATTGAGAGGATCGTCTCGGTCGCTAAGTATGTTGCCAAGGAAGAAAATCTCCCGAGGAATATAAAATATTCCACCGCTTTGCACACCTATGAGCTTGTTTTTTTCGTATCGGGCGGCGGGGAAGCGCACTTTGGCGGCGTGGATATGATCGATGCTCCCGGCTCAATGCGATACTTACCGAAAGGGAAGTCTGCGGGGGAATATACCGTCAAAAGCGTCAATCCCGGGTATTGTATCGACATATATTTTGACACGAAGGACGAAATGCCAACGCGCGCGATCGGCTTTTCGGAGATGGATTTTTTAGGAGATAAATTTATCAAGCTGTACCATATCTGGAAAGAGAAAAAGGACGGCTATTACGCGAATGCGATGAGTGTGTTTTACGAGATTATTTCGGCGATGCAAGTCTACGAAAAGCGCTATCTTGCGAGCGAGCAAAGAGAACGCTTGGATCGAGCATACGAGTACATTCGCAAGAATTACCGTTCGGTTAAGTTTGATTATCGCGCACTTTGCCACACCTGCGGTATTCGGAGCTATTCTTATTTTTGCGAGATCTTTACGGCAAAATATCATATGACGCCATCGAAGCTCGTCACAAAATTCAAAATTGACGATGCCAAGGAGCTTTTGATTACGCAATCGTACAGTATTACGAAAATTGCAGAATGCTGCGGCTTTGAAAACATGTATTATTTTTCAAGCGTATTTAAACGCGTCGTCGGTCAGTCTCCAAAGCAGTACCGAGAAGCGATTAAAAACGGATAAATGAACCCCGAACGAAAGTTTCGTTCGGGGTTTGTTTATTTTCCTTTGCGGTATTTGAGGGGTGTTGTGCCGACAAAATCGGAAAAGACCTTGCGGAAATGATTTTCGGAATGAAAGCCGACGAGCGCGCTGATCGTGGAAATCGAATAATTACTGTTTTCGAGATATTCGATAGCGACGTTGATTCTGATCGAGTTTAAAAAGTGAATCGGTGTCTGTCCGAGCTCCTTTTGAAAGAGATGATAGAGTGTCGATTCGCTGACACAGCACACTTTCGCAAGCTCTGCGACCGAAAAGTTTGCGTTCCAGTGGTTCGTCAGATATTCCATTGCTGTTTGAAGGGTCTTGTCAAAGGCGATTTTCGAGGGGAGCATTTTGGGAAGAATCTGTTGCAGGACCCGATAGAACAGAGAATATGCCTCAAGCGAGTCGTTTTGTTGCAAAAGCGTACAGATATGCAGAATATCGTTCTTTTCCGCTTCTTTGCAGTCGATGATCTGCGGCTCGTATTGAAATCCCTCGTAGTGCATAAAACAGCTCAGATAAATGACCTCAATCTCAGGCTCACCGTGCCATTCTGAGTAGCAGTAAATGTGTTCGGGAATGAACACGACGTCGCCCTCGGATACTTTGAGCTTTTGATTCAAATAAATGTAAGTGCCGCTTCCTTGGACGATGACGCCGAGACGGCTTTTTCGTTTGTTACTGTTTCCGCGACAGAAGTGGTAGTTTTCAAAGAAGTGTCGAGAGGTGGAAAGCTCTGACACAAAAATACCGTTGTTTTGCATAATTTTCCTCGCATTTTGCAGAATAGTTACTTTTTTTACAGTATATCATATTGAATTTGCTCTGTCAAGGTGATATAATGAAATTAACATCCGAAAGGAGGCTTATGATGAGAAAAATCAAAATTGCGCAAATTGGTACAAGTGCGAATAGTCACGGCAATCAGATTTGGAAGACGCTGACAAAGCTGACTGATCTGTTTGAGGTGGTCGGCTATGCCTTCCCCGAAGGAGAACGCGAAAAATTTCCGAAGCAAGCGACAAAGTTTGACGGCTGCCGAGAAATGACGGTCGAGGAGATTCTCTCTGATCCTACGATTGAAGCCGTGGTCGTGGAAACCGAGGAAATCTCTCTGACAAAATATGCGTTGATGGTTGCCAAGGCAGGAAAGCATTTGCATCTGGAAAAGCCGGGTGGCACAAAGCTTGCCGAATTTGAGGAGCTTGTTGCGATTCTCAAAGAAAAGAATCTTGTTTTTTCTACGGGATATATGTATCGATTTAATCCCAAAATCAGAGAAGCATTAGAAAAGGTCAAACGCGGCGAGCTTGGCGAGATCTATTCGGTCGAGGCGCATATGAGCTGCACGCACCCAAGGGAAGTGCGGGAGTGGCTCGGAAATTTCCAGGGGGGAATGCTCTTTTTCCTTGGCTGTCATTTGATCGATTTGATCTATCAGATACAAGGCGAGCCTCGAGCGGTGCTTCCGCTGTCCTGCGCGACGGGATTTGACGGCGTTTCTGCCGAGGATTACGGAATGGCAGTGTTCAAATATAAACACGGCGTTTCTTTCGTTAAGACCTGCGCTGCCGAGCGCGGCGGATTTTTGCGCCGACAGCTTGTGATTTGCGGAGAGCGGGGAACGGTTGAAATCAAGCCGCTTGAGGTTGTGGCAGATCCAAAATCTCCTCGCGAGATTTATACCGTTTCGGGAGAAGCCAACACGACGGCGTGGCACGAGCCTTGGGCGATCTCGCAGAGTGAGATTGTGGAGCGCTACAACGGTATGATGCAGAATTTTGCCGAGCTTGTGCGAGGCAAGGAAAACCCCTATTCTTATGACTATGAATTGAATTTATACAAGCTGATTTTGAAGGCTTGCGGACAGGAGGTATAATATGACGACCAAGCAGATTGTTTTTACAAAGCCGTGTGTGGCAGAGCTTTTGGAGGTGGAATGTCTTCCTCCCAAAGAAAACGAGGTGACGGTGTCGCTTGAATATTCTGCCATTAGCGCAGGGACGGAGAAAGCCAACTTCGTTGGTGATCGCAACGGAATTAAGGTGGCGGAGAATGCCGAAGCCGTGTTCCCCCGTACCGTTGGATACAGCGCGGCGGGAATTGTGACCGAGGTTGGCAGCGGCGTGGAGGATCTTGCCGTGGGTGACCGCGTGGGCGTTTATTGGGGAAAGCATAAAAAGAATATTACGGTAAAGAGAAGCAAGCTCATCAAAATCCCAGAGGGTGTTTCAACGGCAGAGGCATCTATGGCGCTGATTGCCACCTTCCCGCTTGCCGCCATTCGAAAAACGCACCTCGAGATCGGTGAATCGGCACTTGTAATGGGGCTCGGAATTCTCGGCATTTTTGCCGTGCAGGAGCTCCGTGCGGCGGGGGCGTATCCGATCGTTGCGGTCGATCCCGTGGCGGAGCGCCGCGCGTTCGCCTTGAAGATGGGCGCGGACGTTGCGCTCGATCCGACCGAGGCGGATTTTGTGAAGAAGGTCAATGAGATCACGGGCGGCGGAGCAAACGTCTGCATTGAGGTCACGGGGCTTGGCATCGGGCTTATTCAAGCGCTTGACTGTATGAAGCTGATGGGCAGAGTGGCGCTTCTCGGCTGTACGCGAAGCTCGAAATTTGAGATCGACTATTACGGCAAGGTGCACGGAAAGGGCATTTCGCTGATCGGTGCGCACACGATGATGCGCCCGAAGCAGGAATCCTCGGCGGGACTCTGGACCGATGAGGACGACCTCAAGGCATTGCTTGCGCTCGTCAAGGGCGGACGCCTGAATTTCGCGGATATGATCTGCGAGACCGTATCTCCCGAGGACGCGCAGGGTGTTTATGACAGACTTGTCAACGATAAGAA
>JAZOSZ010000006.1:0-3961 GCA_045657365.1 Eubacteriales bacterium | reverse complement strand
TCTTCCTAAGACCGCTTGGCCTCCGACTTCAGCGACAAGACGAGCATCAAGCTCAATTTGGGTGATGACGTTCTCGTTATCGCTACCTCGGATGCAGAGTGGTATCGTGTCAAGTACAACGATCAGACGTACTACATCTACTCTTACCTGACCACGAAGAATGCTTCTGCTATTCGTTTCGTTGATTTGGAAGAGCCGATCTACTCCAGCGTGATCAATACGAAGACCGAATCCGAGTCTGAGGAATCCACGCACAATCTCCGCACGACTCCTTGCTACGACGAAACCGAAACCTACAACTCGGAAATCAACGAGTTGAATCTGTACGGTGCTGTTACCAAGTCTCAGACCTCCAACAATAAGTTGCAGGTTGTCGCATTGAGCGAAAACGGAAGCTGGGCAAAGGTAATTTACAGACCCGACGAAGAAACCCAGAAAACTCTGTACATCAAGAAATCGCAGTTGCAGGCTTATCAGTCTGAGAATACTGACAACGAGCTTGATGCCGCATAAGAACAACATATCGAAAAACCCATCGCAATTTGCGATGGGTTTTCTTTTTACAATGGATCGGAACGGACAGTCGAGGACGCCTGTCCCTACAGAATCGGCGGAAAATCTCGCGCCTTTCTGCGTTTGACGCACATTCTTTATTTTGATTGTAGGGACAGACGTCCTCGACTGTCCGCAAGAAAGAAATTTACACGAAGATCAAAACGGGTCGTCGTGGGCGCCGCCCCCTACCGTCAAAAATGAAGAACGTGCGCTGAAGTTTACAGAGGAAATGGCTACACAACTCATAAATTTGTGTTGCTTTCTTTTGGTTACTTTTCTTTCCCGAAAGAAAAGTAACACGCGTCCCTTCCCCATTGTAATATCATATCAAAAGCATTTGATGCGCTGACTTTGCGGATATAGTCGCGGCTTCGCATCGAAGAGAGCGAGAGTTTTCTCACGGTTTCGCCGTCCTTGGTACTGATTCCGAGATAGACGGTTCCCACGGGTTTTTCCGCCGTACCGCCAAGAGGTCCCGCAATTCCCGTTGCCGAAATTCCGACGTCCGCGCCGAGGCGTTCCCGCACGCCGCACGCCATTTCACGCGCGACCTGCTCGGACACGGCGCCGTACGCTTCGAGCGTTTCGTGTTTCACTCCGAGAAGCTTTTCCTTTGCTTCGTTCGCATAGGTCACGCACGCGCCGAGAAAGACCTCGGACACGCCCGAAAGGTCGGTCAGGCGCTTGGAAATCAGTCCGCCCGTACAGGACTCGGCACACGCAAGCGTAAGGTGATTCTCCTTCAAGAACTCGACCGCCGCCCGTTCGAGCGAATCCACGTCCACGCCGTAGATCACCGCGCCCACTTCGGTGGCGCGAATCCTTTCGATCATTTCGTCGCACATTTCTGCCGCCTTCTCTTCGCTCTCGGCTTCCGCCGTCACGCGAAGACGCACCTCACCCTCTTTGCAGTAGGGAGCGACGGTGGGATTTTTTGACTCGGTCATCAGCGTTTTGATCTTGGTTTCGACCGCCGATTCTCCCATACCGAAAATATGAATATTCTTACTGACCAGCACCGATTCTCTGCGACGCTTGAGATAGGGCAGAATCTCTTCCTCAAAGATCGGGCAAAGCTCTCCGGGAGGGCCGGGAAGCATAATCACCGTCCGCGCGCCCTGTTCGTCGCTCACCGCGAGCGACGGCGCCGTTCCGTAGTGATTCGGGAAGACGATACAGCCGCGCGGCATCATTGCCTGCTTTTCATTATTCTTCGTCATCACGCGCCCCGTACGATCAAAATAGGCGCGAATTGCCGCAAGCGACGGCGCGTGCAGTTCCATTGGGTAACCGAAAAACGACGCCACGGTTTCTTTGGTCAGGTCGTCGTAGGTCGGGCCGAGTCCACCGCTGGTAATGACGAGGTCGGCTTCGGCAAATGCCGCCGAAAGCGCGTGCTTCAGGCGTTCGGGGTTATCTCCCACCACGGTATGACGGTAGACGTGAATCCCAAGCTCGGCAAGGCGTTGCGAAAGAAACGCCGCGTTCGTATTGACAATATCGCCCAGCAAAAGCTCCGTGCCAACGCAAAGAATTTCTGCCGTTCGGATCGGTCGTTCGATGCTCATAACATATCTCCTTTGGAGTTCATTCGTTCCTTTTTATTATACACCAATTCAAAGAAAAATGCAAGAAAAAACTTGCGTATGCTAGGCTCTCCCTTTGGGAGAGCTGTCGCGTAGCGACTGAGAGGGTAATTTTGACGCCCTCTCCGTCAGACTTCGTCTGCCACCTCTCCCATAGGGCGAGGCTTCATAAAATTCTCTGCGCTCACTTTCCCCTTGCTTTTTTTCCTCAAGTATGCTACAATAAAGCAAGAAACAACGAAAGGAGTGTGCCGATGAATCCTTGCCGACTTTGTCCGCGTGAGTGCGGCGTTGACCGAAGCCGTACGCTTGGCTTTTGCGGTCAGACAAACGAAATCCGCCTTGCCAAGGCAACGCTTCACCGTTTTGAAGAACCACCCATCAGCGGAAAAAACGGCTCGGGTGCCGTCTTCTTTTGCGGTTGCTCGCTCCGTTGTGAGTTTTGCCAAAACAAAAAGATCAGCCGTTCGCACGCCGAAGGTCGTACCGTAACGCCGTCCGAGCTTGCGGAAATTTTTCTTGATCTCGAAGCCCGGGGGGCGCACAATATCAACCTCGTTACGGCAACCCATTTTGCCGACGGTGTCCGCGAAGCGCTTCTGCTTGCCAAGCCGCGCCTTTCGATTCCCGTCGTTTACAACACGTCGGGATACGAGCGCGTTGAAATCCTTCGGTCGCTCGAAGGACTGATCGACGTCTATTTGCCCGATTTCAAATATTTCTCGCCGGAGCTTGCCGAAAAATACTCGTCCGCGCCCGACTATGCCTTGGTCGCCGAAGAAGCTCTTTTGGAAATGTTCCGCCAGACGGGGCGGTATGAATTTGATGCGAACGGACTTCTCGTGCGCGGGGTTATGGTACGCCACTTGGTTCTCCCGTCCGCGCGACACGACAGCATTGCCGTCCTCGACCGCTTGGCAAAGCTTTTCCCCGCCCGCGACGTTCTCTTGAGTCTGATGAGCCAATACACTCCCGAATTCGCTACGGATTCTCCCCACCGCGAGCTTCACCGCCGTCTGACGGCGTTTGAATATCAGTCGGTTCTCTCGCACGCCGAAGCGCTGGGTTTCGATGGATTTATGCAAGGAAGAACCTCGGCAAGTGCGAAATACACACCCGAGTTTTAAATGATATCAATCAAAAAACGGTAGGCACAAATGCCTACCGTTTTTTATTGTGGTTGTGAAAAGTCCACCGAAAGATTATTCAGCGTCAGCCTTTTTCTCTTTCTTCTTGGTGTCCTTTGCCTCGGGCTTCACGTAGTCGATCAGCTTAACAATCGCCATCTCAGCACCGTCGCCTCTACGGGGACCGAGCTTGTAGATCTGCGTGTATCCACCGTTGCGCTCAGCGTACAGAGGAGCGAGTTCACCAAATACCTTGGTAACAACGTCTTCCTTCGTAATGTATGCGAGAGCAGCGCGGCGGCTTGCAAGCGTATTCTTCTTGCCAAGCGTAATCATTTTTTCAGCCATCGAACGAACTTCCTTCGCTCTGGTGAGCGTCGTTTCAACCTGTCCGTTCTCCAACAGCAGAGTTACCATTCCGCGCAGCATTGCATTTCTGTGAGCGGTAGGTCTGCCGAGTTTTCTAGTTCCGGGCATGATAATTCTCTCCTTTGTCGTATTTCTTAACACCTGCCAAAGCAGGTTTTTGGGGGAAGAAAATCAGTCTTCTTCTTTTCTGAGCTCCAGACCCAACGAATGAAGCTTCTGAATAACTTCTTCCAGCGATTTCTTTCCGAGGTTACGGACCTTAATCATATCCTCCTCGGTACGGTTCGTCAAATCTTCCAAAGTCGGAGGCCAAGCGGTCTTAGG
>JAZOSZ010000005.1:0-6359 GCA_045657365.1 Eubacteriales bacterium | reverse complement strand
GGTATATGATAATCTTCCCTTAACCGAAAGTGATCCCGGATACATAAAGCAGCTCGAAAGTCTGCCGAAGCGATTGAAGGATGCCTGGCTATACGGCAGATGGGATGTTTTTGAGGGACAGTTCTTCCCCGAATTCGATACCGCCGTACATCTGACCACGCACACGGAGCTTCCTGCCACTCTCAAATATTTCGCCGCGCTCGACTATGGCTTCGATATGCTTGCCGCCTTGCTCCTCGGCATCGACACGGAAGGAAATATGTTCGTTCTTTCCGAGCATCTGGAAGCCGACCTCACGCTCACCGAAGCCGCCCAACGCGTCGCTTCGCTCTGCCGCCCCTACCCCGTCGAATTCGTCGTCGCTTCTCCCGACCTTTGGAACCGTCGGCAGGACAGCGGTAAAAGCGGCTTCGAGCTGATGCAGGCAGTCCGCGGAATGCCGCCGATGCTCCCCGCAGACAATCGCAGAATCCCCGGGTGGCGTGTCGTACGCGAATACCTCTCGACCTCGGGCGGAAAATCCCCCCGCCTGAGGATTCTTCCCCAATGCCACGAGCTGATTCGCTGTCTGCCCGCCCTGCTCTGCGATCCGAACCGCCCCGAAGACGCGTCTTCGGAGCCACACAGTATTACCCACGCCCCCGAAGCGCTCCGCTACGCCCTGATGTCCCGCTGTCCCCCACCGATCGCACACGAGTTTAAATTTCCAAAGCGAACCTCCTCCGTTTGGAATTAGGACGCGAATTTTATTTACAAGGACTACACCATAGGATCATTCCAAAAAATCACATTCCAAAAGAAAGGAACTCTATGTCACACAAAAAATTCAATTCCAATGCGCCGCTTGAGGTCAAATTCCAAGGCTTTGGCGGCATCGAAAGCAAGGCGCACTGCGATCTGACGCGTTCTGCTTCGATCGTCAATTTCCGCATCCGTTCCGACGGGGCGCTGGAAAAACGATGCGGCACGCGCTACGTATTCGATCTCGGAAATCCGATCCGAGGGGTCTGGAGCGGCTATCTTCACGGAAAATATTCGATCTTTTTCCTTGCGGGAAATATGGTCTACCGCTCCGATCCGCCCGCCTTAACGATTTCGGCGCTCGGCAGAGTGTCCTCCTCGACGGGCAATGCCAATTTCTTCTCCCTCCAAGGTCGGCTCTACCTGACCGACGGCGGAAATGGCATTTATCTGATCGGTGAGAACGGCCCCTCGCCGGCACTCGGTTACGTCCCGCTGATTGGAAAGGATTGGGACAACGACGAGCTGGGGGAAATTTACGAGCCCTACAATCTGATCAACCACCGCGCCCGTATCACTTACGTCGTTTCCGATCCGCCCTCGGTCTTTTTGGGGGTTCCCAAACGGATTTCCTCGGTTCAGGCGCTCTACCTCAACGGAACGCTTCTCGATGCTTCGCAGTACAAGATCAACAATTCGCTTCTTGCGATTGAGATCACGGGCTTGCGTGCGGGCGACCGCGCCGAGCTTCACGTGACCTTTCAGGAAAACGAAGACCCCCTTCTGCCGATCTTTTGCTCTACCAAGAATTCGACCTTCTTCAGCAGTGGCGAAAAGAGCCGAACCTTCTTCTGGGGCAGTGACGGATCGGACACGATGTTCTGCACGAGCTACGTCTCGCCCGACTCCCTCACCGAGAGTCAGCGTCACTATCCCTCGTCCGATCCGCTCTATCTTCCGCGCGGCTACGAATTCCGCGTGGGCGACGGTACCTATCCGATTCGCGGGGCAATCCGTCATCACGACGCTCTGCTCATCTTTACCGAAAAGGATACCTGGGCGGCAAACTCCGATTCCACGGGACTCGCTTCTCTTCCCACCATTCCCGTCAATGCCGAGCTTGGTTGCGTTTCGGACTACGGTGCCGTTCTGACGCCGAACGATCCCATTACGGTTTCCGAGCACGGACTTTACCGTTGGCAAAGCCGTGAGCTGGAAGAGACGCGCCGTAACGCCGTTCGTGTTTCTGCGGCACTCGACGATCTTCTCAATCCAAACGATTTCCGCAATGCCACCCTCTATTACGACCCCCTGCGCGATGAGCTTTGGTTGGGGCTGAAGCATCGAAGTCAGGCGTGGGTCTGCTCGCCCGCACGCGGCGACTGGTACTGCTTTACAGGCATCCAAGCCGACCGATTCTTCAATTATGCGGGCAACGTCGGCTATATCAACGGCGCACTCGTCTATATGGTAGATCCCACCAAGTTTTCGGATATGAACCGTTACTACGTAGAAAAGCCGATCAACGCAACCTATGAAAGCGCTTCGTTTGATTTCGGCTCTGATCGGATGAAAAATCTCTCCGAGGTAGGAATGGTCTGCGATCCTGACGGCGGCGAGCTGACCGTCGAATTCTGTCCCGACGAAGGACAAAGCGTCGCGCGAACTCTCAAACCCACAAGTGATCACTCGGTCTTCGCCAAACGGCTTCGCTCGGGACGTTTCCGAAGTGCAAAGCTTCGGATCACCTCGAATGATCCGGCGCGTCCTGTCATTCATTCGCTGAAGCTCCAAGCACACTGAGAATCAAAACGTCAAAGAAAGGAATTTTATGAATCAATCAACTTCTATTCAAACCACCTGGAAACAGTACGAGGCGGGCAAGGAATATAAGAAGAGGATCGGACTTTACGAAACGATTCGCGAAAACGAGCGTTTCTACCGCGGAGATCAATGGAAATCGGGCGAGGGGGGCGATCTTCCCCGTCCCGTCTTCAACATCATTCGCCGCGTCATTGATTATCTGATCTGCACGGTGGCGGCAGGCAATCTCGAGATCCGCTACACCGACGAAAACCTTCCCTTCCTCACCGATCCCAAAGAAGCCGAGCGTCTGCGCGCAGGTCTTGAGGTGCTCTCCGCAAACGCCGCCTACCGTTGGGAACAATCGGCAATGGAGCGAAAGCTTTTGCGCCTCTTGACCGATGCCGCCATTACGGGCGACGGTGTGCTCTACTGCTATTGGGACCCCGAGGCACGCTCTCCTCAGCTCTTCTCGGGAGATATCGTCACCGAGGTCATCGACAACGTCGGACTCTTCGTTTCGGACGTCAACCGCGCCGACCTGCAATCGCAGGACTACGTCATTCTGGCGGGACGCGCTTCGGTTGCCTCGCTCCGCGCGGAAGCGCGTCAGGCGGGTGCTTCGGACGAGGAACTCCTGAAAATTCTGCCCGACTCTGACTATGACGCGCAGGGCGGCGCACTCGGCACGTTCGAGCTTGACGGCGAAGACGAGGCAAAAGCAACCTACCTTGTCAAATTCCACCGCGAAGACGGTCGCGTCGTCTTTGAGAAATCGACGCGCGACGCACTCATTCGCCGAGGCAAAACCGACTGCCGCCGCTATCCCGTAGCGTATTTCAACTGGCAAGCAACCAAAAACAGCTTTCACGGAACCTCTCCGATCACGCATCTGATTCCCAATCAGAAATTCATCAACCGCGCCTACGCCATGGCGATGAAGCATATGACGAACACCGCCTTCTCGAAGGTGATTTACGACAAATCGAAGATCCCCGAATGGACCAACGAGGTCGGCGAGGCAATTGCCGCCGTGGGTGGCGGAAACATTTCGGACGCCGTTTCGGTGCTGGGCGTGGGAGAGATGCAATCGGGCTATATGGAGCTCATTGAGAGCGCCATCACCGTCACCAAGGAAATGCTCGGCGCGACCGAGTCGGCACTCGGCAACACCGAAGCCACCAACACGAGCGCCATTCTCGCGCTCCAAGAGACCTCTCGCATTCCTCTCGAACAGATTCGCACCGCCTTCTATGCCTGCATCGAAGACCTTGCGAACATCTGGGCGGATATGATGTGCGCTTACTATCCCTCGGAGCGTCTGCTTCCCTATCACACGGGGGATGGCGTGCGTGCCGATGCCGTCGATTTCGAGCTTCTCAAGCGCGGCTTCCTCGGTGCTCGCATCGACGTTGCCGAGCTGAGCCGATTTACCGCCGCAAGCGCCCAGAATATGCTGGACAAGCTGCTCGACGCGGGCTATATTTCCCCCGCCTCGTACGTGCGTCGGTTACCCTCGGGTCTGATCTGCGACCGTCAGTCCCTTCTGGAAGAGCTGAAGACGGAGGAAGAAACGAAAGAAAGTGAGGAACTGAGCAATGGACAATGAAACCGAACTCCTTGACGCTCTCCCCGAAACGATCGATGAGGCAACTCCCACACAAATGCCCCCGCCCGATCCGATTCTCTCAGAGCTTTCCTCTCTCCGCGAAGAGCTCTCCTCTCTTCGTCAGGAGCTTGATCTGCGCAGACACGCCGATGAGATCAACCGCCGTAACGCCGCGCGTTCGGCAGGTCACGTGGGCACAAACGTCGCCCCCGAATACTACACCCCCGACGAGGTTCGCGCCATGTCCCCCGCCGAGGTTCGCGAGAATTACGAAAAAATTCGCGCGTCTATGAAAAAATGGTAACATGGCATACAAAAACAAAATTTTTAAAATTTGAAAGGAAAAAATACTTATGGCTATTACGAACTTTATCCCTACCGTCTGGAGCGAAAATCTTTATCAGGCACTCGACAAGAAATATATTGCCGTTGCCAACTGCAACCGTGAATTCGAGGGTGATATTGCCGCCAAGGGCTCGGTGGTGAAAATCTGCGGTGTCGGCGACATTTCGATCGGCGACTACCAAAAGAACACCGATATGAACGCTCCCGAGCTGCTCTCCGACACGGTGCGCGAGCTGACGATCGACCGTGCGAAATACTTCAATTTCCAGATCGACGACATCGACCGCGCACAGGCAAGTCCCAAGCTGATGGACGCCGCCATGAAGGTTGCCGCCGACTCTCTGGCAAATGAAGCGGACAAGTATATCTACCAGCTTTGCACCAAAAATGCACCGACAATGCAGGAAAACATCACCGAGTCCAATATTTTGGGTCATATCTTCAAGGCTCGTCAGAAGCTCGCAGAAAACAACGTCACCGATTTCAGCAACGTTGTTTTGGAAATTTCTCCCAGCGTGGCAACCGTACTGCTTCAAGCACAGATCAAGTTTGACACCAACAACTCCGACGTGCTCCGCGGTGGTTATCTCGGCAGCATTGCGGGTTGTCAGGTATTCGTATCCAACAACATTCCTACCGAGCGTGACGGACTCTATCTGAACTCGAAGTGCATTCTGCGTACCAAGCGTGCCGTTGCCTTTGCCGAGCAGCTCTCTGAGGTTGAGGCATACCGCCCCGAAAAGCGTTTTGCCGACGCCGTCAAGGGTCTGCATCTCTACGGTGCCGAGATCGTATATCCTTCCGAGATCGAAGTTATCACCCTCGCGATTCTTGATCCCCAGGAAGACTGAGAAGGAGCGTGATTTCGCTTGAAAAATCGCGATATTTATGAAAGCGCCTTGCGGATTCTCGCACAGAGCACCGTCGTAGGCGAAAACGAGGATTTTGAAGATCGCGCGCCCTATCTGCTTGCGTCGTTTTGTAGCGAAGCGCTTGAAATCAACCGTCATCTGTGCGAAGCACTGGGAATGACGCCGCTGACTCAGATGGACAGCGTCCTTCTTCCCCTGGAAGAAACCTTTCCCCTGCTCGACCGCCTCGCACCGATCGCCTGCCTGTATCTGGCGGCAATGCTGATTCTCGATGAAGACGGCGAAACCTCGGACAAGCTTTACGCGCGCTACTGTGAGAAAATCACAGCACTCTGGCACGAAATTCCCGTCGTGATCGAAAAGATCAAGGAAAAATATTTCCACAAATAACAAACAAAAAGCACTCTGCCTTCGGGCAGAGTGCCACTTTTTCTTTTGCGTCGGTCGCCCGTCACAATTCGGGTCGTCGAGGCGCCGACCCCTACAAAACCCCTACGGATTTATTTTTTTTACTGTGCTGCTTTCTTTTGGTTACTTTTCTTTCCCGAAAGAAAAGTAACGTACCCCCTTGCTTTTTCTATCTGATTCGTGTATAATAATCTTAATGAATTTTCTGAAAGGAGCGCCTATGCTGATTCGGGTTACTTTTTGCTCGGTCGCCGAGCTTCCCAATGATCTGTCGGCGGCGATCGACGCCCTTCCCTTTGGCGAAGGAGAAAAGGTACGTCTTCGCGGCATCAAAAACAAAGAGTCGCTTCGCCATTCTATGGCAGCACTGACGGCGCTCTCGAAGCTTTGCGGCACCGACGTTCGGACGGTCGTACGGGACGCGAACGGAAAGCCGCGCTTTTTTGGTAGCGACGCGCCGCAGTTCAGCCTTTCGCACGCAGGGGGAGTTGCCGTCGCGGCACTCTCGGACGAACCCGTGGGAGCAGACCTCGAGGCAAAACGCGATTCGCGCA
This sequence comes from Eubacteriales bacterium, assembly GCA_045657365.1. Classification (GTDB taxonomy): domain Bacteria; phylum Bacillota; class Clostridia; order Oscillospirales; family CAG-272; genus HGM12713. The sequence goes on along the minus strand of JAZOSZ010000005.1, from coordinate 27 downwards.
AGGAATCTGCCGTCGCCCACCGTTTTT
>JAZOSZ010000004.1:0-3855 GCA_045657365.1 Eubacteriales bacterium | reverse complement strand
GTACACACCTAAGGCTTTCGGTTGTTGTTGTTTTAGATCTCAGAGATACTTCTTGACCGTCTCGGACGCATCCTCTACGGGAATCGAAGAGGTCATCGTGATCTTCACACCGAGCTTGTCGGCAAGAGCCGCGATTTCGTCAACGAACTTGTCGAACGCTACCGCGTCGTTGCCGCAGATCTTGAGTGCCGAGTCGATGAAAAGATCGGTTACGTCGTGATTGCTTGCGAAAATTCCTGCCACAAAGCCGTAGAGCGACTGTGCGTCAGAAACGAAATATTCCTCTGTATCAATCAATCTTACCCGATACTTTACGTCGTAGCGAAGCTTTACGCCTTTCTCGATGCAAACAACGTCACCGTTCGAGTTATCTGCCGCCGTATTGACCAGGTTGATGAGTGCTTTGGTTTTGCCGGTGCCTTTTACACCGATAATTAACTTTAACATAGGGGACCTCCGATCATTTTTTTGGAGCATTTTTCCTGCTCAACATCATTATACCGCATTTTTGTGTTTTTTTCAAGAGCTATTTGAAAAATTTTCCCAAAAATTTCGGATTTTTTAAAACTTTTTTGTTTATTTCAAACGAGCTTCGAGCGCCGCCTTGGCATCCTCGTAGCCGGGCTTGCCCAAAAGTGCGAACATATTCTTCTTGTACGCCTCGACACCGGGCTGGTTGAAGGGGTTGACGCCGAGGGTGTAACCCGAAACTCCGCAAGCAAACTCAAAGAAATAGAGAAGCTTTCCGAGGCAGTATTCGTTCTTTTCTGCGATCTCAAGCACGAGGTTGGGCGCGCCGCCGTCCACGTGTGCGAGAATCGTTCCCTGCATTGCCTTTTCGTTGATCGTCGAAAGCTCGGTACCCGCAAGGAAGTTCAGACCGTCGACGTTGGCTTCGTCGAAAGGAACCTTCATCGAAACGTCGGGCGTCTTGACCGTTACGATCGTCTCAAAGAGATTTCTCTTGCCGTCCTGAATGAACTGTCCGAGTGAGTGCAGATCGGTCGAGAAAATGACCGACGCGGGGAAAAGTCCCTTGCCGTCCTTGCCTTCACTCTCCCCGTAGAGCTGCTTCCACCACTCGTTGAGCATTGCGGCGTAAGACTCGTAGCTGACGAGCACCTCGGTCGCGTAGCCCTTGCGGTAGAGAATATTTCGGATTGCCGCATAGCGCAGCGCCGCGTTGTTTGCCATATCGGCAACCGCGTATTCCTTTGCCGCATCCGACGCACCGCGCATCAGTCCGTCAATATCCACACCGCTGACAGCGATCGGAAGAAGTCCGACGGCAGTGAGTACCGAGAAGCGTCCGCCGACGTTATCCGGCACAACGAAGGTTTCGTAGCCTTCCTCATCCGCAAATTTTTTGAGCGTTCCGCGTGCCTTGTCGGTCGTAACGAAAATTCTCTCGCGAGCGCCGTCCTTGCCGTACTTTTTCTCCAGCAGAGCGCGGAAGACACGGAATGCCACGGCAGGCTCGGTCGTCGTTCCCGACTTCGAGATGACGTTGATGCAGACGTCGCGTCCCTCGCAGATCGCGAGAAGCTCGGAAAGGCTCTGTGCGCTGATATTGCAGCCCGAGAAATAAACGTCGGGCGTTTCCTTCTTCAGCGCGTTATAAGACGGGGATTTCAAAAATTCGATCACGGCGCGCGATCCGAGATACGAACCGCCGATACCGATGACGATAAAAACGTCGCACGAGCCCTGAATTTTCTTTGCCGCTTTCTTGATTCGCGCAAATTCCTCGCGGTCGTAATCGTCGGGCAGAGTCACCCAACCAAGAAAATCACTACCCTCTCCCGTGCCGTCGAGCAGCGTCTTCTGCGCCGCCAATACCTCGGACGAGATCGAAGCGATCTCTGCTTCGCTGACGAAGCCGTTTGCGTACGAATCAATCAAATTCAATGTCTTCAATGCCATTTTTCTTCCCCCACAATTTCACTTAGATAAATTAAGAACTATATTATATACCACATTTTTGCGAAAAGTGTAAACGAAATGTAACATTTTATTTTCCATTTTTTAAACGATCCTACGCAAGGCTCATCACGCCGAGAAGCCGTGCAAGAATCCCCCAAAATCCGACACGGTCGACGCTCTCCGATGCCGTCACGGGCACGTTGCCGAGCTCTTTTCCGTCGAGGAGGTAAACGATCTTTCCCACCGCGTCGCCCTTCGCAACGGGAGCAGAAAGACGCTCGGGAAGCTCGATTCTGACACTCACCGCATTCTTTTTGGCACGCGGAACGACCGCCGAAAAGCGGGGCGCCGTCAAAAGGCAGTCGTTTTTTACCCCGCCCTGCACGCAAATCGGAGCAAGCGACGCGTCTTCGTGGGTATAAAGCGCGTAATTGGCAAAGCCCCAATCCAAGAGAGAGGTTGCCGCCGCATTGCGGATATCGCGCGAGGGCGCGCCCATAATGACGCAGATCAGCTCCATTCCGTCGCGCTTCGCGGTCGCGGAAATGCAAAAGCCCGCCTTTGCCGTCGAGCCCGTCTTCAGTCCCGTCGCGCCTCGGTAAAAGCGAACGAGACGGTTGGTGTTCGTCAGACCGAATTCACCGCCGCGAATCGTGTCCTGCCAGATCGAGGCGTACTCGGTGATCTTTTCGTAGCCGATCAGCGCCCGCGACATCAGCGCAATATCGCGCGCCGAGGTCAGGTGCCGCTCCACCGTATCGTCAAGACCGTTCGTGTTTTCAAAATGCGTGTTCGTCATTCCAAGCTCGGCGGCGCGCTCGTTCATCTGCGCCACAAAGCTTTCTTCGCTCCCCGCAAGATGCTCGGCAAGCGCCACCGCCGCATCGTTCGCGGAAGCAATCACTACGCTCTTGATCAGATCCTCGGCGCGCATCTGTTCGCCTTCCTTGAGGAAGATCTGCGAGCCACCCATCGAAGAGGCGTGGGCGCTTGCGGTAATCACGTCGTCGAGTGCGAGGCGTCCCTCGTCGATGGCTTCCATCACGAGAAGCAGCGTCATCACCTTCGTCACCGACGCGGGGGGGAGCGCTTCGTCGGGGTTTTGTTCAAAGAGAATTTTTCCCGTCGAGGCTTCCATCAAAATTGCCGATTTGCAATCCAACGAAAACGCCGCCTCCCCGTCCGAAGGCTCGGCAGACGCGGGAAAGCCCCACGAAAGGCAAAGCACCACGGCAAGAAAGATCGCGACGATTCGGTTCGGAGAAAATTTTCCGTTCCATAAGTATTTTTCTTTCATATTCATCACCTCGGAATATGATATGACAAAAGAAAAAGAAAAATGTGCGACAAGAGCAGAAAGACGCGAATCTCCACCAACCTTGTAGGGGGCGACGTCCTCGACGCCCCGATTTGCTTTCAAAAGGTGCGACAAGCGCAGAAAGACGCAAATCTTCGCCAACCTTGTAGGGGCGTGCATTGCACGTCCGTTCCGATCGTTGTGTAAAATTTCCACCAACCTTGTAGGGGGCGACGTCCTCGACGCCCCGTTTCGGAACGGGAGACGAAACGTCTCCCCTACCATCAAAAATGAAGAACGTGCGTCGAACGCAGAAAGGTGCGGATAAATTTCAACCTTGTAGGGGCGTGCATTGCACGTCCGTTCCAAGCGTTGTGTAAATTTCTTCGTTGTGGACAGTCGGGGACGCCTGTCCCTACAATCAAAAACAAACATTGTGCGTTGAAATCTGCACAAAGAAAGGGACTATCAAGCCCCTTTCGTAAATGCTTTCTTTTAGGTACCTTTTCTTTCCCGAAAGAAGGCGGCAGTGCCGCCTGCCAAACTCGATGATTTCGAGTACAAACGGCTTTCTGCCGACCCCGAAGATTTTGTTTTACTTATTTGTGTTGCTTTCTTTTAGGTACCTTTTCTTT
>JAZOSZ010000003.1:0-1542 GCA_045657365.1 Eubacteriales bacterium | reverse complement strand
TAGGCTCATTTTGGTGCGAAATCATAGGGAATTCTATGGGGAATCCTATAGGGAATTTGTCGGAGCTTGAGGTGTCCTTTGTGTGCGTATGGGGTGGTGGCAAGAAAAATACCCTGCTCGTGGAACAGGGTATTCTCTCTTTATGCGAGCAACTGGGACATGAGCTGTGCGCCGAGCTGTAGGCCGTCCATGAATGCGCGCTGCTCATAGGCAAGGCAAAGATTGCAGATGATGGAGAACATCTCGGTGCTTTCCTCGGCGGCTCTCCCCTCGAAGAACTGTTCCAAAGCGGCAAAGCCCTCGTTGATTTCTTTAGGGTCGCTTCTGCTGATCTCGGAGTAGGAAATGTAAAGAAACTCCATAACAGAATTAGCAGGAACATCACCGTAGTCAAATGGGCGATCCTTTAGGTGTTCTCGCAGGGCTTGGGCAATGTTGTGTGACATATGTACCTCCTATCGTCTCAAAAGCTGGGAAAGAAGTTGAACAGGGGCGGCAAGGATGATGCCGAAGTCGTTGCTTATGAGAAACAGAGCGGCGGCATAGTTCTCGGTGACCGTATTTATGCGGTCTACCCATTCGGGCGTGTGGTAGGTGAAGTCGATGTTCGTTGTAGATCGAATTTGTGCCAAATCCTCTGCTTGGGTGAACAACAAGACGAAACCGCCGTCGTCGTGGTCAATGTCGCGATTTGCGCCGTAATTCTCGTCCAAAAGATTAATGCTGTACCGAAGATGTTCGAATACCTCGCTCGGCATTTCCTCTTTGTGGAGCTGTAAAGCATTTCGTGTGCCAAATTTCAAAATCATGGGAATATCCTCCTGAAAAAGATAGCCATGCAAACAACCGTCTGCATGGCCTCATGAGAATAATATATGAACGAAAAATGATTCTTCACAGCTTTTGGCAACAGAAGAAAAGAATCTCCGAAGGTAGATTCCGTCGTCGCCGTCGGCTTGCCGACAATTTGCCGACAAGCTGAATCGGCAGTGTGCGCTCAACGTCTTCCCCAGGACGAAAATGGAAGATTGCGTAAAAGTTCGGAAAACAAAGGAAAAACACCAAGAATCCGAAGATTCTTGGTGCGAAATCTGGTTGCGGAGGAGGGACTTGAACCCCCGACCTCCGGGTTATGAGCCCGACGAGCTGCCAACTGCTCTACTCCGCGATATTGGGCGCACTCCTTAGTGCTCATATAGGATATCACATCAAAACCAAAAAGTCAAGAGGAAAGTTTCGACTTTTTCCCCTTTTTTGTGCATTGGTCAATAATGCGAGAGGGAAAAAGACGAAAGGATTTCGTTTGACACCTAGTACGATGTAACACTTAAAACTTGATATTTACTCATAGTGTGCGTGCTTCTACAGTACTTGTATGCTTATCGACGGCGCACCGAACCAGGGCAGATTGTCAATCAAGTGCAACACTTTCGGCGAAAACTTCGGCTGGAGTTTTCCAATTGAGACACTTTCTGGGACGGTTATTGATCAGATCCTCGACTACCTGAATGTCTTCATCGGTAACCGTCCGGAAATCAAACC
>JAZOSZ010000002.1:0-4057 GCA_045657365.1 Eubacteriales bacterium | reverse complement strand
TTCATTTCACATCGAGCAAGGCGAGATATTTCACAATATGCGACAGCATATTATTTCACGTTTTGCGATAGCAAAACATTTCACTTATATTTACCGCCCGACAATACGCTTTTATAAGTAGGGGCGAACTGCGTTCGCCCGCGGGCGTTCACAGAACGCCCCTACAAGTTTAAATTCTTATCGGTAGGTAAAACCTGCTTTATGGAAGGTGCCCCTTGGCTTTCTCATTTTTTGTTGCATTTTGACCCCCCAAAAACTGTGCTACAATAAAGTTACCACACAAACTGCATAGTGATCGATTTTATGAGGTCGTGTTTTTACTTTTGTAAAAATGCGGGCTTCTTTTTTCTATTTATTCGCAGATGCTTGACAAAACGACAAAATAATGATAAAATGTAAGGTAATGTTGTAATAATAAATAGGTAAGGAGTTGATTTTTTCGTGGGTAGTGACAGTATACCTTTATGGATTATCTTTTTTCTTTGTGTGATCGGCGGTGCGTATTTTGCCGCCACCGAAAGTTCGTTTTCGGCGGTGAACAAAATCAAGATCAAGGCACTGGCGGATGACGGAAACAAAAGAGCTCAGGGTGTGATGTACATTCTCAACAAGTTCGACAAGGCGCTGACGACATTGCTTCTCGGAAACAACGTTACAAAGATTGCGGGAGCTGCCGTATTTACCATTCTTGCTACGGATATTTTCCGTGAGAAGTTCGGTAAAACCGACGATTTTTTGGATTCCTTTGCATTTTCTATGATCTGTTCGGTGATGAGTACGGTGATCATTTTCCTTTTCAGCGAGATGATTCCCAAGAGCTTTGCCAACGATCGCAGTGAGTCGGTTTCTCTCTTTTTCCAAGGATCTCTTCGTTTCTTGATGAAGGTTCTCAAGCCCTTTTCGGCATTCTTTGGACTGATCTCGGATTTTGCGTCCAAGCTGTTTGCCAAGAAGGAAGCCGAGCCCTCGATTACCGAGGACGAGCTGACCGAGATTATTGAAACGGCAGAGGAAGAGGGAATCGTGGACGAAGAGCAGGGGGATATGCTCAAATCGGCGCTGGAATTTGCCAAAACGACGGTAGGCGAGATTATGACGATGGAGAAGGATATTGACTTTATCCGTGTCAATGCGACGCCCGATCAGATTTTGGAAACGATCCGAAACACCAATCACTCACGTTTGCCTGTGAAGGCGGAAAACTCCGAGCGTGTGGTGGGGATTTTGCGTACCAGAACCTATTTGATTGAGCATAAACGCAATCCCAACCTTCGTTTGCGTAGCGTGATGAAGCCTCCGTATCTTGTTCGCAAGGACGCGAAGATCGACGATCTTCTGACCGATATGCGACAGCACAAGCTTCAGGTCGCGATGGTTCTTGACGACAAAAAGAAGGTGATCGGACTTGTGACGATGGAGGATATTCTGGAGGAGCTGGTGGGAGAAATTTTTGACGAGGAAGACGTCGTCGACCAGAATTTCCAGACACTTGGCGGAAACAAGTATATGGTCAATACGCACATGCTGGTGGGTACGGCATACGAGCGAATGGGACTTGGAAATGCTCCCAGAAAGATTGCCGCCAAGCCGATGCTTTCCTTTATTCTCGAAACGCTGGGACATCTGCCCGAAGAGGAAGAATCCTTCCTTTACGATAACATAAGATATACTGCCAAAACCGTGGTAGACGGACGCTTGACCGAAGTGACCGTTCATATCCTTGACGAAGACGATCTTGCCGCATTGCGTGCGGAAGAGTCGGGTGAGGGGGTGACGGTATGAGCTTTTCGGAACATTTTGCAACGATGTGGTGGGCATACGTGGTCATTTTCGCGATGATCTGTCTGTCTGCGTACTTCTCGGCGTCCGAGATTGCCTTTAATACTGCGAACAAGATGCGTCTGCGCAAGGCATCCGAAGGGGGCTGTTGCACGGCGAAGATCGCGTACTGTATCTGTGATAAGTTTACGACCTCGCTCTCGGCAATTCTGATTGGAAACAACCTTGCTAACATCGCGGTATCGACCTGCACGACGCTGATCGTGATGAATCTGTTTCGGAACAACGTGGCGCTTGCGTCGACGATTTCGACGATTCTGATTACGATCGTGATTCTGATTTTCGGTGAGATCGTACCGAAGGTGCTTTCCAAGCAGCACGCTGACACGGTGGTACGCATCATTGCAATTCCCACGCGAATCCTGACGGTGATTCTTAGTCCCTTTGTTTTTATCGTGATGGCAATTTTGTTTGTTTTACGAAAAATTTGGGGAACCGACCGCAAGGACGACGAGCCGACCGTGACCGAAGAAGAGTTGGTTTCGATCATTGATACGGTCGAAGAAGAGGGGGTCATCAACGAAGGACAGGGCGAGCTGCTTCAATCGACGCTGGATTTCAGTGATACGACGATTGAGAAGATTATGACGCCCCGTATTGACGTGACCGCGATTGACGTGGACGACGAGCCGGAGCAAATTGAGGCGCTTCTGTCGGATATGACGCAGTTCTCTCGTCTGCCCGTGTACGAGGACAGCATTGACAATATCGTGGGAATTCTGTCCTTGACGAGATATTATAAGGCAACGCTTGACGAAGCCAATCCCGAGATCCGTTCGATGCTTCTCAAACCCTGCAAGCTGCACAAAACGATGAAGCTTCCTGCGGCGCTGACGAAGCTCCGCGACGCAAAGATGCACCTTGCGATCGTTATTGACGAGTACGGTGGAACGCTGGGAATTGTTACGATGGAAGACATTCTCGAAGAGCTGGTAGGTGACATCTGGGACGATACCGACGTGATCGTTACCGAGTGCCTTGCTACGGGCGAGAACACCTACGAGGTGCTTGGCGATATGAACATCGACGATTTCTTTGAAGAGATCGATTTTGTGAAGCCCGAGGACTTCTCGTGTGAGTATTCCACGATGGGCGGTTGGGCGATTCAGATGCTGGAAGCCGATCCTCACGTGGGCGACAGCTTCCGTTATGAAAATATTTTCGTCATCGTCGCGCAGATGGATGAAGAACGCGTGACAAAGCTGACCGTTCTGGTCGAAGAAAAGAAAGACGAAGAAGTCGAAATTGATTAAAGCTAAGATCGAAGGGCATCTCCTCAGAGATGCCCTTTTTTCATCAACTAATGGTTTCTGTTTCTCAACCATTCGTTGCTTGTTTTTTTCAGGAGTGCGTGTTATAATGGAACAAAAGGAGTTGTTATGAAACACGTCAATTTGATTTTAGCTTGTAACATTCAAGCCTATCGACGGCGAAGATACTGGTCACAAGCGGCACTTGCCAGACGGATCGGGGTGACCCCGCAAGCCGTTTCTAAATGGGAGCAAGCAAAGTCTGCTCCCGATATCTCTCTGTTGCCGACGCTTGCCTCGGTGCTTGGCTGTCACATTGACGAGCTGTTTTCGTGCGATCAATGTGACGAGTGTGATACTTGTGATAAAAATAGAGAAATGGAAAGAAAAGCGGTCTTCCGTTAGCGGAAGACCGTTTTTATTTACGCTTTATTGATCTCGTCGATGAGGATCTTGCGGAGCGTCTGCGGGTCGCAGTTGCCCTTGAGTTCCTTCATACATTTGCCAAAGAGTGCCATCAGCGCTTTTTCCTTGCCACCCTTGAAGTCGGCAACCGACTTGGGATCTGCGGCAACGACAGCCTTGACAACTGCCTCTGCCTTGCCCGTATCGTTCGACATCATAAAGCCGTTCGCGTCGGCATAAGCTTCGGGAGCGATCGTGGGATCGTCGAACATTGCCGCGAGAATCTTCTTGGCATTAGCACGTCCAACCTTACCGCCCGTGACGAGCAGAATGAGCGAGCCGAGCGCCTTTCCGTCGAGCGTGAGCTGATCGTAGGTCATTTTTCTGGCGTTGAGGATCGTCATAACCTCGGAGAGAATCCAGTTTGCCGAATCCTTGGCGTTCTTCGTGACCTCAAACGCACCCTCAAAGCATTCGCAGAGCGCGATGCTCTTGGTGAGCTGTTCGGCGTCGTAATCGCTCAGCGCGTATTCCTCGGTGTAGCGCGCGCGCTTGACCTCGGG
>JAZOSZ010000001.1:0-3037 GCA_045657365.1 Eubacteriales bacterium | reverse complement strand
GGACGGAGTACCACGGGGTAGCCGATGTGCTCTGCCGCAGCCTTTGCCTCGTCGAGGCTGTACGTAATTTCAGAAGGAATGACAGGCTCGCCGATCGACTGACAAAGCTCCTTGAAAAGCTCTCTGTCCTCAGCGCGCTCGATACTCTCACTGCTCGTTCCGAGAAGCTCGACACGGCACTCCTTGAGGATTCCCTTCTTTTCGAGCTGCATTGCAAGGTTCAATCCCGTCTGTCCGCCGATGCCGGGGACGATCGCGTCAGGACGCTCGTAACGCAGGATCTTTGCGATATATTCGAGCGTCAGCGGCTCCATATACACCTTGTCCGCAATCGTCGTGTCGGTCATAATCGTTGCAGGATTCGAGTTGACGAGGACAACCTCGTATCCCTCTTCCTTGAGTGCCAGACACGCCTGCGTGCCTGCGTAGCCAAACTCTGCCGCCTGACCAATCACGATCGGTCCCGATCCGATGATCAGAATTTTTTTCAAGTCGGTTCTCTTTGCCATAATTTATATCCTCCAAAAAAAGTAAATGATTTACAAGGGTAACGTTGTTTTTTCAAAGCCTCTCACTTTGGGAGAGGTGGCGCCTCAACGGAGCGAAGCGAAGTATGAAGGCGTCGGAGAGGGTACTTTTCAAAAACGCCCTCTCAGTCACTTCGTGACAGCTCTCCCAAAGGGCGAGCCTGATTCTTCCTTCGCGTTTATCCTTCCTGCCAGACGATCTTACCGTCGACCGCCGTGAGGACGCATTTGCCGTAAAGTTCTTCTCCCGCAAAGGGCGTCGCGCGTCCCATCGAGAGAAATTCGTCGGGGTTGACGGTGATTTTCTCGTCGAGCTTCCAGACCGAGAAATCGTTGCCGAGCGGAATGCCGAAGCGCCGACGCGGTGCGTAGACCATTTTTTCCAGCAGGTCGTCAAGCGCCATCACACCCGTGCGAACGAGCTTCGTATAAAGCACCGAAAACGCCGTTTCGAGTCCGACGATACCGAAGGGAGACCCCGCAAGACCCTTTGCCTTTTCCTCTGCCGAGTGCGGCGCGTGGTCGGTGGCGATCATATCGATCGTGCCGTCGAGAAGTCCTTCGAGAAGCGCTTCTCTGTCTTCCCTTGCGCGAAGCGGGGGGTTCATCTTGAAGCGTCCTTCCTCGCGAAGGTTGGAATCGTCCATCACCAGATAGTGCGGCGCCGTCTCACAGGTGACGTCCACACCTCTTGCCTTCGCCTCGCGAATGAGTGCGACACTTTCCTTCGTGGAGATGTGGCAGACGTGGTAGGCACAGCCGATCTCCTCGCAAAGCTTCAGGTCCCGCGCGATCTGCGCGTATTCACTCTCGGAGCAAATGCCTCGGTGTCCGTGCGCCTTGGCGTATTCGCCGTCGTGGATATATCCGCCGCGAAGCAGGTCGTTGACCTCACAGTGCGCCGCGATGATCTTGCCCTCGTTCTTTGCCGCGTGCATTGCCGCGCGCATCATCTCCTCGCTCTGCACGCCGCGTCCGTCGTCCGAAAAGGCAATCGCGTCGGGCGCAAGGGCGGCAAAATCGACAAGATCAAGTCCCGCTTCCAGCTTCGTGATCGACGCGTACGGATAGACGTGAATCACCGCGTCGCGCTCAATCAGAGTAAGCTGTTCGCGCAGATGCTCGGGACTGTCGGGCACGGGATTTAAGTTCGGCATCGTACAGACCGCCGTGTAACCGCCGTGCGCGGCGGCAAGACTGCCCGTCCGAACCGTTTCTTTATAAGAAAAGCCCGGCTCACGAAAATGCACGTGCACGTCGCAAAAGCCGGGAAAAACGGTGTATTCGGAAGAATGAAAACAAGAAGGCACCTCTGCCATAGCGAGTTCGGGAGAAAACGCGAGATCGACGGGGGCACCCGCCGCGGTATTCATCATCGTTTCGTTTTGCTTTTTCATCACTGTTCTCCCTTTGATTTATTCCTGTGTGTCACAGATATAGACGCCGTCTTCGCCGTCAATCTCGCGTACGGCGACGGCAATTTGTTCGTTTTTCGAGGTCGGCACGTTCTTCCCCACGTAGTCGGGACGAATCGGAAGCTCTCGGTGACCTCGGTCAATCAGTACCGCGAGCTGAACCGCCTTCGGTCGGTCGTAGGCAAAGAGCGCTTCGAGCGCCGCTCTTGCCGTTCTGCCCGTGTAGAGTACGTCATCGACGATAATCACCGTCTTCTCGCGGACGTCGCACGGGATTTGACACGCTCCCTCGGCACTCTGCTTGTCCGCCACGGTCAGATCGTCGCGGTGAAGCGTGATATCGAGATGTCCGAGCGGTACGTTCACCCCCTCAAAGCGCCGAATATTCTCGGCAAGCTTTGCCGCGAGGGGAATTCCCCGCCGCTTGACCCCCAGAAGACAAATTTCTTCCGCACCGCGGTTGCGTTCGATGATCTCATGCGTGATGCGCGCCAGCGCGCGCGTGAGCGCCGCTTCGTCCATCACCATTGCTTTTCGTTTTTGCGTCGTTCGGTTCATACGAAAAATCCGTCCTTTTTGCAATTTTACCTACAAAAAAAGTCCTGCCATCGGCAAGACCGTTCCGCAAAAATCCAATACGGGCGCGCCGTATTCCTCTGCTATTTCTCATAAAAAACCGATCTTACCGATATCTCTGTATCGCTTAAAGATTTCATTCTTTTTTAACCTTATTTATTATAACATAACTACTATATATTGTCAAGAGAAAAAATAAAAAAAGATGGAATTTGTACCTTTTCTTTTGGAAAAGAAAAGGTACCCAAAAGAAAACATTATCACATGATGGTTTGTGACGCCGTATCCTTTGTGCAGACCTCGACGCACAATGTTTGTTTTTGATTGTAAGGACAGGCGTCCTCGACTGTCCACAACGAAGAAATTTACACAACGATCGGAACGGACGTGCAATGCACGCCCCTACAAGGTTGGTGGAGATCCGCGCCTTTCTGCGCTCGACGCACGGACGAAAAAGACCGTCCCTTGTGGGACGGTCTTCTTTGAAGTATTACTTAGTCAGTAACGTAAGGCAGAAGT